>JAYELD010000015.1 GCA_034717215.1 Caldisericota bacterium | reverse complement strand
TATACTGTCCAGCATTTTTTCTGTTTCTTTTTCGCTATGTGCAAGAACCAGATATTTAGTAGTTTTTCCTGTCTCTAACGTAATACGTTTAATAAGATCAATCTGTTCTAAATCTTTTATGAGCTGCAAGGCTGTACAGCCGAAATTTTTCTTAATGGACGATAAAGAACAAAGTTTATTTTCAGCAAGGTAATCAATAAGCTCTCTTTTAATGCCATTTTCTTCTTGTAAAGATTTGTTAAATTTTTTAAGATCCGGTGTGTACTGTATATATTTTTCTAACCGTTTTACTCCTATGGTTTTTATGTATTGATTGACAAGAAAATGCAATGGCAAAAGATATTGTGTTGCAGTAAATATAAAGAGGTCTCTTATGTTTTTCCCAAATAGCGGCTCTTCAATTATATCTGAAATTGCTTTTACTTTTCGAGTATCGTGAGGAGGAGTTTTCCGTATATCGAATACGAATCCTGAATGAAGTTCGTTTTTTCCGGTAAATGGCACTGCAACTCTGCTACCTATTTGAACGGTATTAACCAAAGAACGGGGAATTTTATAATAGAATAGATCCTTGTTCAGAACAAGTCCATCAATTACGATACCCCCGTACAATATGTTGTTATCCAAGTTTTTTTTGTAATAATTCTATAAGATCAGTTTTCTCCCAGGTAAATTCAGGCTCATTTCTTCCAAAATGCCCGTATGAAGCAGTTTTTTGGTAGATTGGTCTGAGAAGGTTAAGTTTTTTGATAATTCCTCTTGGCGAAAGATCGACAAACTTCATAACAGTTTTTTCAAGCAATTTATCGTTGACTTTTCCCGTACCAAATGTATCTACAGTGAATGAAACAGGTTGAACTTCTCCAATAATATAAGCAGCCTGGATAAGGCATTCCTGCGCTAGTCCAGCTGCAACAATGTTCTTTGCAAGATAACGCATCATATAGGTTGCTGATCTATCTACTTTTGTTGGATCTTTCCCCGAAAATGCACCACCCCCATGAGGAGCCATGCCGCCATATGTATCAACTTCAAGTTTTCGGCCAGTCATTCCAGTATCAGATTGAGGGCCACCTACGATAAATTTCCCCGTGGGATTAACATGGAAGTGTGTGTTGTCAGTGATGAGATAACTTGGTATAACAGGCATTGCTATTGCGTCTATGATTCTTTGGCGTGCCTCGAGTGACATTTGTAATGGATCTTTTTCGTCAAGCAGTTCCTCGGTATGTTGAGTGGATATAACAATATTTGTTGCCTCTATTGCTCTACCTTCCTCGTATCTTAAAGTAATCTGAGCTTTACCGTCAGGGCCAAGGAACGGTCCAATATTATTTATTGGACTACCTGTTCTTCTTACCCTTGCAAGCTGCTCAGTGAGTTTATGTGCGATAACAATTGGAAGCGGCATAAGTACATCGGTTTCATTGATTGCATAACCATACATAACCCCTTGATCTCCTGCTCCACCTTTATTTACACCTTGTGCGATGTCTGGAGATTGCCGTCCTACTGCATTAAGAACACCACAGGTGTGATAATCGAAACCGTATTTGGGGTCAATGTATCCTACATCTTTGATTGTGCTTCTTGCAATTCCAGCAATATCAGCCCACGCAGAAGTTGTAATTTCGCCGCCAACAATGATTAAACCATGTGTTACATATGTTTCGCAGGCCACTCTTGCCTTGTGATCCTTTCGGATAATTTCATCAAGTACTTTATCGGAAATTTGATCCGCAAGTTTATCCGGATGACCTTCTGTCACAGATTCTGTGGTAACAAATCTTTGTCTTCCATTTCTAACCATTTCCCCTCTCCTTTCCCAAAAACTCTTTTAAAAATATTAAAATTTCTCTTGCGATTTTTTGCTTTGTTTCATTCCGGACAACTTTTTTTCTACCTGTTTTATCGATAATTAAAACACTTCCATAATCTTGTCCTATGTTTAAATTGCTGTTTGCAATAGCTATATCCATTTTTTTATCGCACATCTTTTCCACTGCATTTTTTTCTATATCTTTAGTCTGCAGTGCGAAACCTACGATAATTTTATTATTTTTATGTTTCCCAATTTCTTTTATGATATCAATCGTTTTGAGAAATTTAACATTAAGCTGTGATATTTTTTTGATCTTGCCTGGTTGCACAATTTCTGGCTTAAAATCTGCAGGGGCAGCAGACATTATTAAAATATCACTGTCTTCCATAGCTTTTTTTGTCTTTTTAAACAGCTCTTCTGTCGTCGTAATTTTATCTATTTTATCCAATCCAATCGCATCAACACAAGAGGGGCCGCAAATTAAATGTACATATCCTCCCATTCGTTTTGCTTCTTTTGCAATTTCAGTTCCCATCTTTCCTGAAGAATCATTTGTAACAAATCTTATTGGGTCAAGATATTCTCTTGTAGGACCGGCAGTAACGACAAACCTCTTTCCTTTGAATAATTCAGTATCTTTATTCATAAATGAAACAACAAACTGTGCTATTTTTTCTGGATCGGTAAGTCGGCCTAACCCCACAGAAAAATCAGCAAGTTTTCCTTCTTCTGGTCCGATAAATATCACTCCGTGCTCTTTTAACGCATTGATATTTCTTTGTGTAATTGAATTTTCAAACATGTTTGTGTTCATACAGGGGGCAATAAATATCTGTTTTTTGGAGGCTAAAATTGTGGACAATACAAGATTATCTGCAATACCAGCCAGTATCTTAGCAATTGTATTTGCAGTAGCGGGTGCTATAAGAATACAATCAGCCCATCTTGATAATGAAATATGTGCAGATACACCTTCGTCATCGACCGAGAATTGATCCTGCTCTGTAAAAACCTTTTCTGCACCAGAAGAAGAGAAGGTTAGCGCGGAAATAAACTTTTCTGCTCCCTCAGTCAAGATAACCCTGACGTCTATATTTAAATCTCTTAAAGTCCTTAGTATCTCAACAGCCTTGTAAGCTCCAACACTGCCAGTCACGATTAGAAGGACTTTATTTTTCTTCATCATCGGTTGTTTTGTTTAATAAAACCTGCGAAATTTTTTGCAAACAATCTGCAGGGTAAAACGGTGTAAAATCAGAATTTAGTCTTGCAATCGTTTTACCTTCCTTAATAATTCGGTGAACCAGTTTGTATTTATTTTCTTCCTTTTCTTTTAAAAACTCTACATAAATTTTGCTTTCGGTCATTTGTATTCTCACCTCTTTTTATTTGAGTTATTTATTTTACAGAAAATAGAGATTTCGTCAAGGACGATAAAGGTATTTTAAGGGGTCAACTGCCTTAACACCAAGGTAGACCCCAAAATGTAGGTGAGGTCCAGTAGACCAACCTGTACTATCAGCATAACCTATAACTTGCCCTTGCGCTACCAAATCACCATTTTTAACTGCAAAACGCTTAAGATGCGCATAAAGTGTAGATATATTTGAGCCATGATAAAGGATAACAACATTTCCGTATCCTGTCATCCATCCTGCGTATGTTACGCTTCCGCTTGCAGCTGCCAATACTTTAGTATTAGTTGGCACTGCTATATCAATGCCCTCATGAAATTCCCTCACTCCCCATATAGGATGTATCCGCCAGCCAAAATAAGAAGTAATAGAGCCTTTTACTGGCCAGATAAGTCCTGTTTCGAGTACTCTACTAGCTTCGGCTGCCTCCCGTATAAGTTTTTCAATCAACGCTTTTTCCTTTTCAATTTCTTTTTCAATTTCACTTTTCTTCTGTGTGTAAGCAATTTTTCTGGCTTCCAATGTTCCAATAAGCTGGTTTTGCATTACTATTTCTTCTTTTAAAACTTCTTGCTGCTTCCATTTTTCAGAAAGGAACTGGTCTAAATATTCTCTATTTTTTATGAGATCTTCCTTCCTTTGTGCTAATAATTCTCTTTCCTCCTTTGTTTTGTCAAGTATCGTTTTACTGGAAAGAGATATGTATGAGAGGTATGCAATGCGTTGATTAATTATGTCGGGATCTTGCCCTGTTAACAATAGTTTTATAGGAGAAATTGCGGTAAGTTTATATGCTAAATTAATAGAAGCTTTAATCTGGTCTTCATTTCGCAGAATATCCTGGGTCTTTTGTTGAATCATATTTTCGGCTTCAGTTATTTCTTCATTAATGACATTTATTTTATTTTGTATCACGATGATGTTTGAAGTAATTTTGTCGGTTTCATTATAAATACTGTTAAGTAAAGTTTGAGCAGTTTTTTCATTAATATCTGTATCGTTTATTGCTTTCTTTATTTTTTCCAGCTCGATTTTGTATCTTTCAAGTTTTTTTTGCTCTTCATCTAAATCTGAATACGCGGTGTGCGGAAACAAGGCAAGGAGTGCAAAAAAGATAAGAAATATTACCAAGATCTTTTTCATTTTACTCTCCTAAGGGAAATGACGCTACCTATCAAGCTCATTGCAACCGAAAAAACGAGGAGCACACTGTAAATTTGTACAGTATTTACATCAGAAATTTTACCAGAGAAAGGTAACAAATTTTGAACGATACCACTGCTCCAGCCATTTATTTTTTGTAGCACAAAAATTGAAATAGACCAGGCTACAAATGCTGAAAAAAGCGATAAAAGGATAAATGGTATTTCTATGAATACATTGTCAGCTCCAACGAGTTTCATGACTTTTATATCCATTTTTCTTAAGTCAATCGTAAGTGAAGTAATGCTCTGGACAGTAAAGATAAATTCTAATGCTACCACCAGTAAAATTGAAATAAATAAAAACCATACGAGATTAATTAATTTATCAATTTTTTTTGCTAAATCTTCTGAAAAAATTACCATGTCTACAACAGGAAATGTAGAAATGATATCCACGATTTTTTTACCCATTGAAAGATCGTCTATCTCTACTTTTGCAGTTGAAGGAAGCGGATTTTCAGGGAGAGCGGCAATAACGTCCTTGTATTGTGGGAACAATCTTTCAAAATCTTCCTTTGCTTGTTCTTTTTGGATATATGTTACATTTTTTATGCCATCAATTTCTTTTATCACATTAAGACATTTATTTGTTTCTTCCTCAGTATTATCTAATTTAAAAAATACCGTGATGGATATTGTGTCTTTTAATGTAAGAGAGGTTCTAAAGAGTTTTCTGCCCACAATATAACTACTCCCTAATGTGATAAGTCCTACTAAAAGAAAGATTATCGAAATAAATATCGCTTTTTTACTCTCTTTTAGAATTAAAAAAAATTGTCTTAATATGTGTACAAGTCTATACATATTCTTTCTGCGCAAGCCTTCCACGGCGGAGCTTTATCATCTTTAGCGGGCGGCTGTCTACTTGAACAGCATGATGAGTCGCCATAATGATAGTAGTACCTTCTTCATTCATAGCCGTAATGTATTTAAATACAATTGCAGCAGTATCTTTATCGAGGTTGCCCAGCGGTTCATCCAGGAGCAGTATGTCTGGTTTTCCAATAAGTGCCCTTGCCATTGAAACTCGTTGTTTTTCGCCGCCGGAAAGTTCATTAACACGTTTATTTGTCTTGTCTTGCAACTGCAATGCGTGCAATACAGTTTTTACGCGAGAACTCATTTTGGAAAAATTTTCTCCTTGTATCTGGATTGGAAGCGTTATATTTTCAAAAACTGTTCTATTTTCCATTAACATATAATCCTGATAGGCAAATCCTACCTTTCTCCTCCAAAGATGCAAAGAAAATTGTGCAAGGATTGGAGCTCCATTATATAAAATCTTACCTGACGTAAGGAATTCATCGCAATGAATGAGTTTCAAAAGAGTTGTTTTTCCTGCACCAGATTCTCCGGTCATATATAGAAAATCACCTTCTTCAATACGAAGATTAATCTTTGAGAGAGCAGTTACACCATTCTCAAAGGTTTTTACTGCTTCTTTAATTTCTATCATATTCGCTCCTTTATCGATTTAAATCCGCTGCCTATCACTTCAGAGAGTTCTGCTACAATTACAAAACTTTCAGGATCTGCCTCTCTCACAACTTTTTTAATCTTGGATACCTGAGTATGTGGCACTACAATAAGGAGCATTTTTTTAATCTCTCCCGTGTATCCACCCATTGCTGTTATTTCTGTTACCCCTCTTTTTATTTCATTTAAAATTACTTCTTTAATTTTAACAGGTTTCTGCGTAATAATATATACTGCTTTTGAAAATGTCAGGCCACTTTGCACGATGTCAATTGTCTTATTGCTTACAAGTTCAGCAATAATTGAGTAAAGTGAAACATTGATGTTACGAAACACAACACCGGCAAGGATAATAATAACCACATCAATGAGCATCATTGCTTGTCCAAAAGGCAATCCTGTAAAATCGTATATAATTTGCCCAAGTAAGTCACTTCCTCCTGTTGAACCAAACGATCTGAAGATAATACCGATTCCCGCACCCATAAGGAATCCTCCGTATATTGCGGCAAGAATTGCATCTGTCTGAAGTTGTGGAAGATATGGTGCAAATAGATCAATAAACACAGATGAAAGCAGTGTACCTGCAATAGTTCCGAATAAAAAATTCCATCCGAGTCTCTTTAATCCAATGATTAAGAGAGGAACATTCATAATAATTATCATTGTTCCAATTTGTAGAAATGGGAAATAATAATGGAGAATCACGGCAATTCCAATAAATCCACCGGGTGCTATATGATTTGGCAAGATAAATATATTAAATCCTGCAGCAAATATTGCCGAACCTATTGTTATACCTGCTATGCTTAGCAGTCCTGCGACTATTGACTTTTTAGTCGGTTTTATATGCTTTTGAATGTGTAAGATATGTCCATATAAACGCATCTAAATCTCCTTCCAATACTTTTTCCACTTGCCCTGTTTCCTGATCAGTTCGATGGTCTTTGACCATTCTATACGGTTGCAGCACGTAGGAGCGTATTTCATTGCCCCATTCTGCGGATTTATGTTTTCCTTTTATTTTTTTTAACTCTGTTTTTCTTTCTTCTTCTTGTTTCATTAGAAGTCGAGATTTAAGCACTTTCATTGCCATTGCCTTGTTTTGTAGTTGAGAACGTTCATTCTGGCATTCTGCAGTGATTCCCGTTGGAATGTGAATGATGCGTACCGCAGTTGCCACTTTTTGCACGTTTTGTCCGCCATGTCCACTTGCGCAATAAATATCGATTCTGAGATCTTTACGATCTATTTCTATATCTTCAATATCTGCTAACTCAGGAGTAATTTCCACAAGCGCAAAAGATGTGTGTCTTCTCTTGTTAGAATCGAACGGGGATATACGAACAAGGCGATGTACTCCGGCTTCACCTCTTAACAACCCATAAGCAAAATCTCCTTTAATGTGGAGGAGAGCGCTTTTTAAACCTGCCTCATCTCCGGGCATTTCTTCCAGGAGTTCTGCTTTGAATTTTTTTCTTTCTGACCATCTAATATACATTCGCACTAACATTTCAGTCCAATCCTGCGCATCAGTACCGCCTGCTCCTGAGGAAAAAGACACAAATGCATTCAAACTATCATATGGGTTAGAAAGAAACTGCTCGACCTCCCATTCCTTAAGCAATTCTTCACCTTTTTTAACAAGAGGCTCCATTTCGTCGTCCATTATTTCATTTGTCTCGTTTGTAAGTTCTTCCATTGCTTTAATATCACATTGCAATTGTTCTAACTCTTTGAACTTTTTAATTTTTTTCTGCACAATGGAATATAGTTGTGCCTTTTCTTTAGCATCATTTCTGGCCCAGAATCCAGGAAGGGAATGTATGTTCTTTAGTGAAGTTTCTTCCTCTTCCTTTTTTTTCAGTCAGGAATAATCAAGTCCTTTTTCTATACGCTGCAAAAATAAATTGATTCTACGTTTCATCATAACAGAAAGCATAATTAGCCCTTCCTTCTTTTTTTTAACTTTTTCCTTAGAGCTCTTCGTTTTTGCCGTTCTTCTTTGGAGATGCTTGACTCCGATGTTTTGTTATGAAAAGTTTTCACGCTATTAGCTTCCTGTGTTTTCTGCGTCTCGTTTTTGCCTTTCAACTGTATTTTATAAAGAGTTTCAACCGTATCTAATTTGATTCGCTCCATCATACTATCAAAAAGGTCGTGCCCTTCTTTTTGATAGGCAAGTAATGGGTCTTGCTGTCCATATGCCCGCAACCCAATCCCCTCTTTTAGATCATCCATTCCGTAGAGATGTTCTTTCCAGTTAGAATCAATTGTTCTAAGAAAAACATATTTTTCAATTTGATTAGACAATTCAGGCCCCATTGAAGCAACTTTTTCTTCATAAACTTCTATCGCCAATTCCGTAATAGAGCGCAATATTGATTCTGCATTCATCGTCTGAAGCGTTGCAAGGTCAAAGTGCACGGGCCTATTTATTAGGTGCGTGAGAGTATGTTCGAGTTTTTTTACTTCCTCTTCGCTTATTTCAATATCTTCATCAATATTATAATGTGTAGTAAATATTGTATTAACGACATTTTCTATTATTTCTATAATTTCAGTGTGAACCGATTCACTTTTTAGGATTCGATCCCTTTCTTCATATATTACTTCTCTCTGTTTTTCCATTACATTATCGTAATCTAATAGATTTTTTCTGGCGCTGAAGTTATATGCTTCTACCTTTTTTTGTGCCCGCTCGATAGCACCTGTCAAGAATTTATTTTCGATAGGTTCGTTTTCGTCAACTTTTAATGTATTAAAAATTTTCTTAATTGTGTCTCCTCCGAAAATGCGTACAAGCTCGTCTTCAAGCGAAAGATAAAATTGCGACACACCCGGATCTCCCTGCCTACCAGACCTTCCCCGCAATTGATTATCGATACGTCTTGCTTCATGTCTTTCCGTCCCGAGAATAAACAGACCTCCAAGATCTGTAATTCCTTTTCCAAGCTTTATATCAACGCCTCTACCTGCCATGTTTGTTGCAATGGTGACTGCCTTGAATTGTCCTGCATCTTTTATAATCATGGCTTCTTTCTCGTGATACTTCGCGTTTAATACGTTATGTGGGATTCCTTCTTTTTTTAGCATAGCGGATAATCTTTCAGAAGTTTCAATAGAACGCGTGCCTACAAGCACGGGCTGGCCTTTTTTGTGTAGCTCTGCAACTTTTTGGATTATTGCTCTAAATTTTGCTCGCTCTGTTTTATAGATCACATCCTCTTTGTCATCGCGGATAACCGGCATGTTCGTGGGTATTAAGTAAACTGCCAGATTATATATTTCGCGAAATTCATCTCTCTCAGTGAATGCAGTACCAGTCATTCCTGATAATTTTTCATACATTCTAAAATAGTTTTGAAAGGTAATAGTTGCAAGCGTTTGACTTTCGCTTTTAACAACAAGTCCTTCTTTTGCTTCTATTGCCTGGTGCAGCCCATCACTGTATCTTCTACCAAACATTAGTCTACCGGTAAATTCATCCACTATGACAACTTCGCCTTCCTTGACAATATAATCGGTATCTTTTTTGAAGTACATCTTTGCACGCAATGCCTGGTTAATGTGCTTTACTATATCCACATGCTTTTCCTCGTACAGATTGTCAATGTGGAGTTTTGATTCAATTTTTTTCACACCTTCCGGTGTAAGTGAAACTGTTTTTAATTTATCATCGCCTTCAAAATCCTCGCCTTCAATAAGATTTTTCGCAAGCTTAGCACCAGTGTAGTACATATCAGTGGATGTTTCAGAAGGCCCAGATATAATAAGCGGCGTTCGTGCCTCATCAATTAAAATACTGTCCACTTCATCTACTATCGCATATTGAAGCGTTCCTTGAACTATTTGCTCGGGATTGATTGCCATATGGTCTCTGAGATAATCAAAACCAAACTCATTATTCGTACCGTATGTCACATCAGAAGCATATGCTTTTTTTCGTTCTTCGTAAGTAGAATCATGCTGTATTATTCCTGTGGTAAGTCCTAAAAATTTATAAATCGGCCCCATCCATTCACTGTCCCTTTTTGCTAAATAGTCATTAACAGTGACAAGATGCCCAGTCTTTCCTTGTAAAGCGTTAAGGTACAAGGGAAGAGTAGCAACCAGTGTTTTCCCCTCACCTGTTTTCATTTCGGCAATGTTTCCATTGTATAATACAATTCCTCCGACCAATTGCACATCAAAATGCCTCATGTTAATAGTACGCTTAGCTACTTCTCTTACAACGGCAAATGCCTCAGGCAAAATGGTTTGATCTGATTCTCCATTTGTCAGTCTCTCCTTAAAATCCACTCTTTTGTGTGCCAAATCTTCATTAGAGAGTTTGCTAATTTCAGGTTCATAACTGTTTATTATTTTTACAATCGCCTCGTACTTTTTAAGATTCTTTTTGACGGGGTCAAATATATCTAATAGCATATTTACTCTTTTGGCTCGATGAGTCCGTAATTACCATCCCTTCGTTTATAAATGACTTTTATTTGCTCTGTGTCTGCTTCCTTGAATACGAAGAAATCATGGTCAAGTAATTCCAACTGAAGTATTGCTTCATTAAGACTCATTGGTTTCATGGCAAAGCTTTTGAACTTTACAACACGCGGTTGTTCCTCAATCGTCGAAGTCATTTCTGGCATTTGCTTTTCTTTTTTCGGATTTGTAAGCCGCTCCTTGTATCTGCGAACTTGTCTTTCTAATTTTTCCGAGGCTTCAGCTAATGCTTTGTCTATCAAAGTACCTCTACCTTCCGCACGCAATATTTTGCCTGCTGCATGTAATGTTACTTCCATAATAAATTGACCACGTTGCTTAACAATTAAAACCTTTGCATCTTGAATGTTGTTAAAATATTTTTCTACCTTACCTATTTTTGCATTAATTCGTGCTTCTGTTTCTGGCAATAACTCTTCAATACCTTTTAAGGTAATATTTAAGTTCATAAGAAAATCCTCCTTTCTTTTTATTAAAGTATAAGATTTGCAATGTTTTTGTCAAAGAGAGACAGCTTAAATAAACGTAAAAAATAAGGGCTAGCGAATGGTCGTCTAATAAAAAATTAGAAAACACTTTTAACGCATTTGAATATTAATTTTATTTTTGCCGGTGGTTTTATAATAAAAATAATAATAGAAAAGATAGCAATAAAAGCGGTCGGAATAAGAATTAACAGTAGATTAACATCCGGGTAAACAAGTTTTTCAACGTAATAAACCATAAACGAGCCAGGATAAATCAGGTTAGGGTTATATTTTGCCCTTAAAGCATTTTCTAACAGGGTCAAAGGACAATTTTTTCTCATAATAGCTAAAAAACTGACATATACTATGCCAAAGAGATGTATTGTTCGAAATAGCCACATGTCCCAAAAATCTTTTCTAAAAAAGCCATATAAAGTGAATAAAAAACCAATTAACATAAAAAGAATCCAGGCAAAATGCATTGTAACAATTATATCAGCAAGTATTTTATATATCATTAATAGATCCTTTCCCTTAAAAAGCTTTTATCTCTTTTATTTTAACTCAAAAAACGAAAATATAAAAAATAGCAACTTTTATTATTAGCGCATTGAGATTTATTATTGGTATTTTTCTGGCGGAGAGAGTGGGATTTGAACCCACGGTGGACTTGTGACCCACACACGCTTTCCAGGCGTGCACCTTAAACCACTCGGTCATCTCTCCATCCTGTTTTGCGAGCCAATAATACCAAAACTACTCAAAAAATCAATAGTTTAACGAAAAACTGCTAAAAACCAAAATGTAGCACCCAGCATAAGAAATATTATATTCTTCAAAAGCAGTAGGTACATTTTCGATGGTACTGCATTAAAATACTCCATGCTCAGCGAAAGACATAAATGTGTCGGAGTAAGCATGAGCGCACTCCAGCCTCCGAGAAAAGCAATAAAAAGATTAGCATTGTTTAATTGTGGAGTTAGTAGCAAAGGAAGAAGTAATGGATAAGAAACCCCTACCGTAGCAACTGCTGCTCCCGTCATAAGGCTTACCACAAACGGCAAAGAAAATAAAATAAAAAAATAAGGAAAGTTTCGTTCGTTAAGAAAAAGATATATTCCATCAATAATACCTGTTTTTATAAAAGCGTGCTTTAGATAGAAAATCGAAAACAGAAGAATTGCTAATTTTAAAAGAAGTCTCCAACGAAAAGCTTTTAAAAGGTTTTTAGGCGTGAGTTTCCTTACTATAATTACATAAATTATTCCAACAACTCCAGAGAGAATAATCGATATATGGAAGATAAGTATCAGGCTTAATACAATGAATATTGGCATAATACTTAATATCAGCTCGTACACAGCACTTTTGCTAACTTTTCTTTTTGCACAATTAATACAGTTGATCTTAGGCACAAGAAAAATTAACCCGGAAATGATCATTAAAACTGAAAACGGCCATTGTACAAAGATAATGCGTAATATTGAAACACCCAAAATTGATGAAGCAAGCAACATATCCGGGTAAAGCGGTGACGTTGGCTGCCAGATATGTCTAAACCAAAAATTTATTACTGTTTTTTCTCCCGCTGTTGCACTTGACTGCTTCATTCCTTCATTAACTAAGGGAGCAGAGATTAGTGCTCCTCCAGGAATAGGTAATGTACCTATGATAAGCGCAAAGATTGGCACAAAAAATTTAGCGGAAAATATCTCTGAAAAACTTTTTACCATTCTATCGAGAAATTTAGCCTCTTTTAATAATTCTACAAAATATGTGATAATTACCACAATTAATGTCAATCGTACGGTATCCCAGGCAGTAGCCACTACATAGAATGCTTTGGCAATTTCAATCAAAGGAATCTGCTTAAAAATTGAAAGCAAAATACCAGATAGCAAGATTGTTATTCCGATATTTGTTTTAAGTCTTACAAGCACTCCCAAAAAGATTAATATCGAAAAGAGTGTTATCACATCTTTCATATAGCGATTATACTGTTATGAGCCAAAAAATCAATGTTATATTCTACTGTAGTTATGCTACCGGTTGGTTGCAAATTAATGTAAAGCTACTAAATAACTGATTTACTTCTTTTTTAAATTTTTCTATAATAGATAAGGAGAGTGAAATGTTAAAAATTGAAAAAATACTGCCGGAAATGAAAAATGCAGTAAAAGAGAGCAAAGATTTGCAAGTGATTAAAAAAGACCTTATCGAAAGAGCATTAGAAATACTAAAAGATGTTTCAGCAAGCGAAATTGAAATAAAACGAAATTTTATGCATGTTAATTTTCCTGTAGCTACACCTTTGAGTAACCCTCTTGACAAAATCCACGCTGATGTAGATATGCAGGATTACATTGTTGTTGCTACAGACGGATCAGAGATTCCTATTGACTTTGATTTTCCTCTTTATTACTATGTTGTTAATATAGGAGAAATTAGTATCAAATACGGTGATACTCCTTATTTCTTTGCAAACTCAGTACCCAAAATGTTTTATACGGAGAAAGATCTTTTTGTAGATATGGGTGGACAAAAAATGATGATTAAAGGTGAAGTATTAGATTCCAAAATGCTCTTAGAAGAGAGTATTTCGCTTTCTTCTCTTCTTGAAAAAACAAAAAATGAAAATATTCCAGTAATATCTCTTCTCGACGGAACATTAATCCAGTGGGAAGTAAAAGACCGAAATGAGCAGTTCAAACAAGAATTTATCAATAGATTCCAGCTGCTTTTTCAAAAAAGTCAGGAGTTAAATATTCCTACTGCAGGATATATAAGCGGATCTCGTTCCAAAGATGTCACTGGTATAGTAAAATTACAAATTACTAGCAGTGAAAAAAAGACAAGCAATGAAGACGTAAAACAATTTGATATACTCCAGGACACTGATATCTTCGGCAGATTGCTTAAAAGTGGCGAACGTTCAGCACTATTTAGGAGTAATGCGCCGATTTTGCGTTATTATACTGCTCCAATATTTTTCTTCTATTTTAACGTGGGAAGCGAAATAGCAAGAGTAGAAATTCCAGCATTTATAGCACATGACAAACAAAAAATTGATCTTTTACACAAACTTTTATTGAGTCAAACAGAAAAAGGAATGGGCTATCCTGTAGCACTCAAAGAAGCGCATGAACAGGCAGTGATACATGCCTATGAAAAATCAGCGCTTCGGCAAATTTTTAGCGAATTGCTTCAAAAAGATGGCATAAGTATTCAAGAAAATAATAAATCGTTTTTCAAAAAAATGAGAGGCATTTAATGGAACATACAATTATATGCAGATTTGGAGAAATCGGAACTAAGGGTCGGAAAGCACAAAACAGTATGAAACGCAGGTTAAAGGAACAAATTGAGAAACTGTTTAATGGCAGTAAAGTAGAGATTGTTGGCGGAAGACTTGTCGTATATACAAACTGGAGCAATGCGAAAAAAATGAGCTATCTTCCGGGGATTGTTTCATTCAGTCCGGCTATAAAAATTGGCCATAACTTAAATGAAATTAAAAGCAGTGCTGTTCAATTAGCGAAAGACAAGCAAGCTGAACAAGAGATTAAAAGTTTTGTAGTGCGCGTCAAGCGACTCTACTTAGAATATCCCGTCAAAAGTCCTGACATTGAGCGTATTGTAGGTGGCGCCATCAAAGATGCAACCAATCTAAATGTGGACTTAAAACATCCTGATCTTTTTATAGGCATTGAAATTTTACGCAACGGAACCTATCTTTATACTGATAAGTTGAGAGGAGTTGGTGGACTTCCTGTTGGTGAGCAAGGAAGTATTGTTGCTCTTCTTTCTGGTGGCATTGATTCGCCTGTCGCCGCTTTTCTTATGTTAAAAAGAGGTGCGCGAATTACATTTGTACATTTCACTATAGACAAAGGCGAAGAAGAGAAAGCACGAAAATTATATGAGTATTTTCTACTTTTTGATCGCAAAACAAAATTCATACTCGTTCCGCATAATGAATACCTGAATGATTTAAGAAAAATTCTCAAAAAATACGATAAAGAACGCTACATTTGTATTTTCTGTAAACGCAGAATTCTTAGCGTTGCAGCACACATTGCCGAAAAGATAAAGGCCGAAGGTGTTGTTACAGGTGATTCGTTAGGGCAGGTAGCAAGCCAGACGCTTAGGAATATCCATATCATTCAAAAAAATATAGATTTTCCCATTTATAGGCCTCTCATTGGATTGGATAAGCTCGAAATTGAAAAAATTGCCAGTTACATTGGCACATATGATATCTCTATTTCTACAAGTTATCAATGTCAGTTTCTACCTAAATATCCAATCATAAAAGGAAATAAAGAAGAAGTTGAAAAGATAAGTGCAATTATCGACGAAGAAATCGAAGCATAATATCTTATGTATATGTAATGTTTACGCGTTCCGCTTTAATCGACAATAACTCAACACTTTATCGATTCAAATATTTAAGCTCAAGATTATCTTCATCAGATTATTAAGCTTAAAACAGAAAAGCCCCGGGGGAGGGGCTTTATTTATTGTTTAATATTCCTTAAAAAGGAGGAAGAAAATGAAAGTTTTTACAAACTTTCAGCTTATTCTCATAAGCCAAACTATTATATGAATTTTATCATCCATGTCAATACTTTATACCTATTTTTTTTAAAAAATTTTTACATTATTAAAAATGCCGCTAATCAATAAAGATGACAGGCTACAAAATGATTTGTTTCTTTTTCTTCTAACTTAGGTTCTACCTCTTCGCATATTTTCTTTGCGTACTTACAGCGTGGCCTGAATCTACAGCCCTTAGGAAGATTTATGTTGCTTGAAATATCACCTTCCAGTATGATTCTAGCCCGCTTTTTTTCTGCTTGAGGATCCGGAATTGGTACTGCTGTCATCAAAGCCTGAGTATATGGATGAAGTGGGTGTTTATAAATTTCATTACTTAACGCAGTTTCCATAACTCGACCAAGGTACATCACAGCAATATCATCGCTGATATGTTTTACCATTGCAATATCATGTGAAATAAATAGATAAGTGAGTCCAAATTGTTCTTGTAGATCTTCAAAAGTATTAATTATTTGGGCCTGAATAGATACATCAAGAGCAGATACGGGCTCATCACAAATAATAAATTGTGGCTCAACTGCCAATGCTCTTGCAAGACCTATTCTTTGTCGTTGACCACCACTAAATTCATGGGGAAATCTATTCAAGTGCTCAGGATTAAGTCCAATAATATTCAGTAATTCTTTTGCTTTCTCTCTTCTCTTCTCAGGAGTGTAGAGGCTATGGATTTCCATTGGTTCTGTGACAATTTCTTCGACAGTAAGCCGCGGATCAAGAGAAGCGTATGGATCCTGAAAAATCATTTGAATTTTTTTTCGAATCTTTTGCATTTTATTTTCATTAACATTAGTTATATCCATTCCATTAAAAATAATTTGTCCGCTGGTAGGTTTATATAAGCGGATTATTGTTCTCCCTACAGTTGTCTTACCACTTCCAGTTTCTCCTACAAGGCCAAGAGTTTCCCCCTTTCTGACATTAAAACTTACATCATCAATCGCTTTTACAAAAACAGTTTCTTTCTTTAAGAAACCGCCTCTTTTTATCGGGAAGTATTTTTTTAAACGTTTAACTTGAAGGATTGGTTCGTCAATTGTTTTGACATTCATTACATGCTCCTTTTCACACGAGGTGCTCTTGAATCCATCAACCAGCATGCCACCTTATGTCCCTTTTTGGGTTCAAAAAAAGGTGGTTTTTTCTGGAAACATATCTGCATTGCGTAATCACACCTTAGTGCAAAAGGACATCCTTCAGGAGGAGATAGAAGATCTGGCGGTAAACCAGGTATTGTCATAAGTCTCTCTTTTTCTTCTTCATTAATTTTAGGCACAGCCTTCATTAACCCCCAGGTATACGGATGCATCGGGTCGTTATATATCTGCATGTCAGTTCCTTCTTCCATTATTAATCCTGCATACATCACAAGTACTCTACTACATAAGCCTGCTACCACAGCAAGATTATGTGTAATCAAGACTATCGACGAATTCAATTTGGTCTTTAAGTCGGTGAGGAGATTCAATATTTGAGCCTGAATTGTAACGTCAAGAGATGTAGTTGGTTCATCTGCAATGATTATTTTTGGATCACAGGAAATTGCAATTGCCGCCATCACTCTTTGTCTCATTCCTCCGCTTAATTGATGAGGGTATCGATTGATAACCTCTTCGGGAGATTTTATATGCACCATATCAAGCAGTTTAATTGCTTTTTCCCTTGCCTGTTTTTTTGTTATTTTCTGATGAAGCAATAGCGTCTCCATTATTTGATACCCAATGGAAAAAACAGGGTTCAAAGAGGTCATTGGATCTTGAAAAATCATCGAGATTTCATTGCCACGAACGCTTCTCATTTCTTTTTCACTAAATTCCAAAAGGTTTTTCCTGTCAAGGTAGACAGACCCAGAAACAATTTTGCCTGGTGGGTTTGGAATTAATCGCATAATAGATAATCCTGTTACAGATTTTCCGCATCCAGATTCTCCTACAAGCCCAACGGCTTCGCCAGGATAAATTTCAAAAGAAACTCCTCTAACTGCCTGGACAACTCCTGCATATGTAAAAAACTGAGTTGTAAGATTCTCAACTTTCAGTGTTGGTTGTGTCATTCATTCTCCTCCTATTTTCTGAGTCGTGGATCCAAAGCATCTCTTAAGCCGTCACCGAGGAAATTAAACGATAACATTGTTAATGAAATAAAAATTGCCGGGATAAAGAGAAGATTAGGGTAAGATCGAAAACCCTGAATACCATCAGATGCTAACACACCCCAGCTGGCCATTGGAGCAGAAACACCAAGCCCAATAAAACTCAAGAATGCCTCAAAGAAAATTGCATTTGGAATAAGAAGAGTTGCAGTAATAATAATTGGACCCATTGTGTTTGGAATAAGATGCTTTGTTAGAATCCTTCGTTTACTTGCTCCTAAAGCACGAGCAGCCAGTGTAAATTCCTGCTCTTTTAAACTTAGGACTTGCCCCCTGACTATCCTCGCCATTCCAACCCAATAAGCAATTCCAAGCGCAATAAATACATTTGTAAGACCAGGCCGGAGTATTACCATGAGAAGTATGACAATAAGAAGCACGGGAACACTGTAAAAAATATCAACAATTCTCATCATAATGTTATCGGTTTTCCCACCAATAAACCCTGAAATTCCACCATAAAAAACTCCTATAAAAAAACTAATAAATGCTGCTACAAAACCAACGGCAAGAGATATACGTGCTCCAAATGCAATTCGCGTAAAAACATCTCTTCCAATTGCATCGGTGCCAAATAGATGCGTTTTTGACATAGACGCATAGCAATTTATTAGTTCAGTTTGGTCATACTTATAAGGGGAAAGTTGGGGACCCAAAACAGCAAATAAAAGCAATAAGATTATCATCACAAGCCCGACCATTGCCAATTTATTTTTCTTTAATCTTCTCCATGCATCTTTCCAATAACCTACTGGTGGTCTCACAAATTCCTTTATTCCTAATTCTTCTTTTTTTATAGGTGTAAAAAGTTTTTTCCCATCCATATCTTCCCTACTTTTTTTCTGCATATGTAATCCTTGGGTCAAGAAATGCGTAAAGAATATCAACAATAAAGTTTGCAGTTACCAAAAAAAATGCATAGAATATTGTTGTCCCAAGAATTACTGTATAATCTCTATCATAGATAGCTGTAACATAATATTTTCCAAGACCGGGAATAAAAAATAATCTTTCAATGATAAAGCTACCAGTGAAAATTGCAGCAATCATTGGTCCCATATAAGTAACGACCGGAAGGATTGCATTTTTCAGCGCATGCATTGTGATAACCTTAAATTCTGAAAGGCCTTTAGATCTTGCTGTTTTAATATAATCTTGGCTCAACACATCTAACATGCTAGATCTGGTTAACCTTGCTATATATGCGGTTGGATATGCAGCAAGTGTAATTGCAGGAAGAATCATATAACGGAATCCACCCCATCCTGCAATTGGCAATATTTTAAACTTTAACCCAAAAAAATACATAAATGCAGTTGCTAAAATAAAACTAGGAACAGAGATTCCAATTAAAGAAGCAAACATTACAGTATTGTCCTGCCAGAAGTTTTGTCTATAAGCAGATATTATTCCAGCCGGTAGGCCAAGTATAATCGAAAGCAACACCGCAAGAAAACCAATTGTAGCCGAAACGGGAAAACCCTTCGCTATGATATCATTGACAGTTAGAGCATCATATCTAAATGAAGGGCCTAGATCACCCTTCAGGAGATTGCCCATATAAGATACATATTGTTTCCATAGTGGATCATCAAAATGATATTTTTCCTCAAGTCTTTGTAAAATTACATCGGGAACCTTTTTTTCTTTTGTAAAAGGACCGCCAGGAATTGCCTTTGCCAAAAAAAAGGTTAGTGACGAAACAACCACAAGCACAAGTATCATCGAAAATATTCTATTTATAATATATTTTTTCATGTTTTTCTCTGCTTCGCTTCTTTAAGAGTTTATGGCCCCTCTCACAGAGAGGGGCCATAAACGTTAATGTTCTTCGATATATGCTAATTTAAAATCTGTATACCCAAGAGCGGATATATAGTAATCTTTTAGATATGGTTTAATAAGATTAAGATTTGTGTAGAAATATATAGGAATTATGGGCATTTCATCCATCAAAATATCTTCTGCATCATGCATTGCTTTCATTCTAACAGCCTGGTCTCCTGTGCCTTTTGCAATAGCAACAAAATTATCATAATCAAGATTACTCCAGCCGGTATCATTATTTCCGCCATCTGTGACCCACATATCAATAAATGTCATAGGATCGGTATAATCGCCAATCCAGCCTGCTCTTGCAATCTGATAGTTCAATTTGCTCCGATTGTCAAGGTAAACCTTCCATTCCTGGTTGGTCAGAGTACAAGTGACACCTAAAGTATCTTTCCACATTCCCTGAATTGCCTCTGCAATAATTTTATGGCCTTCACTTGTATTGTAAAGAAGAACAAATTCCGGAAATCCTTCGCCGTTTGGATAACCGGCTTCAGCTAAATATTGCTTTGCTTTTTCAGGCTCATACGGTTCAAAATAGGTACCACCAACATCTCTAAACTCTGCTCCTGGTGCAGCATCGGGTATTCCTCCCGGAACAAATGCTGTTGCAGGTAGCTGGCCACCTTTTGTCACATTTGTTACAATTGATTCTCTATCAATTGCAGCAGCAAAAGCTTTCCTTACAAGTACATTGTCAAATGGAGGCTCCGTTACGTTACACATATAATAATATGTTCCAAGATACGGGCTGATTGTCAAAATTCCTTCGCTCTTTAGTCTGTCCATTTCAGGTAAAGGTGGATTGTTTCCAAAATCTATTTCTCCGTTCTCAAACATCATTAATTCCGTGGAGCTTTCTTCGACCATAAGGAAAACAATCTTATCTAATTTAACCTTATCAGCATCCCAATAATTTGAATTCTTTACCATTTCAATTTGATGGTTATGTTCCCATTTTGTAATCGTAAATGGCCCATTGCTAATAAAATTATCTGCAGATTTTGCCCAATCAGGATTCTCCATATCAAGCTTCTTATTTATTGGAAGATAAGTAGTAAAGGTAAGAAGTGAAGTGAAGTAAACAGTTGGTGCCTCTAAAGTCGCTACAAGTGTTTTGTCATCCAAAGCTTTTACGCCTACTAGGTCAGGATCTGTAATATCCCCGCTGTTATATGCTGCTCCATTTTTGAGATAGTACATCTGGTAAGCATACTCAGATTCAGTTTTAGGTGCCAGAGCAGTTTTCCAGGAATATTCAAAATCATAAGCAGTAACAGGTTCGCCATTTGACCATTTTGCATCTCTTAGATGAAATGTCCAGACTAGACCATCATCAGAAACGTCGTAGCTTTCTGCCATGGATAGGACTAACTGTCCTTGAATGTCATACCTCATTAACCCATCAAAAAGATTAAGCAACATTGTAAATTCTGGTATTCCTGTTGCTTTTCTTGGATCAAAAAACTGTGGTTCAGCTCCCACATTGTACGTTAATACCTGTTCTACTTTTGGAGTTTCTTCGGCTGCCGGTGCGCATCCGGCAAAACCTACTATTAACGCTAGTGCTACCACTACAATTACTGCTTTTTTAAACATTCTTTCCTCCTTGTTTAATTTTTTTTATTCTCCACACAAGTATTTCTCTATGAAATACTTGTTCCCTCTTACTTACTTCAACTGTCTCTGAACTAAAACCACACTCCACAAAAAAACTTGTACTTTTCCCGATAACTTATCCATCTGTAAATACACCTTTTTCTGCTCTGCTAAATACTAGTTCCTTTATTCTTTTTTCCGTCATGTCTTCATAGCTAAAAGCAGCATGCAAAATTATACAATTTCGATTCAAACTTTCAAAATCTCTCGTAATATTACTACCTTTTTTAAAAAAATGCAATACTTCTAATAAAATATATTTTGACATATTCATCGCTTCCTTTTTAAATTAATCCTTTCCATTGTAAGATCCTATTGTTTAAACGGATGAAGGAGTAAAAGGACATACAACAATACAATTTGAACAATCACCTCCGTTTTTAATCCAAAACGTATAGCACTTGTCATGATCTACAGCCCAACGTAATATCCCAGGGTTATTCGATAGGGATACTGTTTTAAAAGAGGGTTCTGTTTCAAATTGTATGGCATCAGCAGAACATGCCTCTGCACATTTTTTGCATTTCTTACAAAAGTTTGCAACTCCAAACTCGATAGGTTCATCTGGTTCCAGCGGTAAATCTGTAAATACTTTACATATTTTTACATTTGGCCCATACTGGGGCGTAATTAATAAACCATTCCGCCCTAATTCTCCAAGACCAGCATCAATTGCAAGCGGGATGCTTAAAGCAGTGTCATTACCCATTGGAATAGCATTATATCCCAAATTTCTAATAAATTCTGCAAGACATGCTATACAAAAAGCCATTTTTGAGTACCCAATTGCGCTGGCGGCACAAGCCGGAAAGGTTGGAGAACTTTTAAGTAACTTGTCATCCACGTGCATTGCCATAACAATTGCATATTTATAGTTATCTGGGATATCAATTGGCTGCTCAAACAAATTAGTTGAGTATATCCAGAGCGGGTTGATTTCGCATATACCCAAAAGAGATGCACCATACAACTTTGCTGCGTCTTTAACTTCTTTGCTCATTGTTCTTCTATTTTTGACAGGATATTTCCTAAGGTCAGGCTTATCCATAATGTTGTTCTGCTCGGTTGGCCTTTCCCAAGAAAATGCTTTGTAAAAATAATCATAAACAGCCCATGCTCCTAAAACTTTGGCAAATTCAATCCGGGAATACCCCTTGTTCTTTTGAGTAAGAATTTTTTTAACATTCTTGTACATGCTTTTTTTATAAAAAGGCGCTTTTGTATCATTGAGTATTCGCCCAAATATGTTTTTCCTTTGATCAAACCGTGTAATAATTTTATTGTTAACGGTGTAGGGAGATGATTCAAACCATTTGCCAACCTTATTACTCATCTATTTCTCCTTATTGCTGGCTAAGTAAACATTTTAACA
The DNA here is from genome assembly GCA_034717215.1 of Caldisericota bacterium. NCBI lineage: Bacteria > Pseudomonadati > Caldisericota > Caldisericota bacterium. Next base: position 26,508 of record JAYELD010000015.1, on the reverse strand, counting down.
AAAAATATTTATGCATTCCATTTCTTTCCATTGTCTTTTATTATATACCTCGTTTAATTTTTTACAAAAACAAGTAAATAATGTTCAAAAAAAATATTAAAAAGTCATAGTTTCAAAATTCAGTTATGGTCGAAAATCAGAGAAAAAGGTTGTTTTTAGTTTGCTAATAACATCAGGCGAAGAAACAATAATGCCTACTTCTCTATTTTTGTCAAAGGAAGTAGTAGAAAAATTAATTGAACCAATATATGCAGTAGAATCATCAACAAGAATAGCTTTGGCATGCGTAAATGGAGTTGAGCAAATTGATACCTGAATCTTAGAAACTGAGAACCGCTCATATGCATCAGCATTAGAGTCGATATCTGAAGGATCTGCCAGAATAACACGCACCGACACGTCATTATGTGCTTTGGCAACCAGTAGCTTTTCAAAAGCTGCATCATTCATCACCTCTGCATAAACAAGAATTTCTTTTTCTGCCCCTTCTATGAGATTTTCCAATTTTATTCTTGCGTTTTCAGGACTTACAACAAGAGGCGATTCTGTAACCCTATATGGTTTTCTATCCCAATCTGCCTGGAAAATTTTTTCAAGCTCACCGACAGATATGGAATCCTGGGTTATTATTCCAAACTCTCTATTTTTAGTAAACGCACTTTTTGAAAGATTAAGTGTCAGTATGTAACCATTTGCCATATCTGTTACAAAAAACTTTGAATGCGTAAATCTGTATACTCTGTTAGACCATTTAACATCAACCCCGTAGTGAGCAAGTTTATTCTTTGCTACTTTATTCGCTCCATATCCAAGGTAAGGATTTTCTTCTAAAATCACCCGAACTATTGCTCCTCTGTTCTTTGCATTAATCAATGCGCTTATAATTTTACTATCGGATAGTATATATACTTCTAGGTCCACGCTTTCTTTTGCATTATCTATTGCATCTATTATATACGACCTTCCATCATTTGGCTCAACGAATAATTGAGCACTTTTCAGAGTAGGTAGGGCTGTTTGTGGAGAAAAAATTGGGGAAATGTCCTGAAAAAGATAGCCATAAACAAGAATTAGTATTAGAACAATAACTGTTAAAAATATGTTGAAAGATTTATTGTTTTTTCGTCGACCCATCCTTACTCCTCTCAGTAATTTTTCTATTATAGTAAAAATTCACTAAAATACCTACTTGGAAACAAATTGGCTTTATGCTAAAATTCATTAAGGTGAAATAACATAATGGCAAAAATATATAAGATAAAAATAAAAATTATTGAAATCAGAGGCTCTGGAAAATGTCCTGCAGGCCTCAAAGTAGGAGATACTTTTGATATCGACACAAATGGACAACCTGTGCCTATTAATTTTTGTGGCTGGGCGTTTATGACTTTATGGCCATTTATCACCCCGCTTCGATATGGTGGAACTTTACCTTGGGAAAAAAACCCTGATAAAGCTTATATTTCTTGCCCTGATCCAGATAATACAGTAATTTTTGAACTCACAAGAGAAAATGACGAAAAAAAGTATGAAGAACCTCCTGTTTTTTAACATTTACTATGAGCACAGAAAAAGCAAAAACTGAAAACATCTTTTTAGAACTATTCCTTCTCATCGCTCTTATTGCCCTTGCATATATATTTTATAGAAAAGAAATTTCTGTCACTGATTTTATTTCTACTCTCTCTGTTAAGCACCTTCCTTCGTATGCTTTGCGTTCGTTATTTCGAATGACCTGTGCATACTTACTTGCGCTCCTGTTTTCGGTATTGTACGGTTTTGCCGCTGCGACAAGTGAAAGACGAGCCAGGATTATGCTACCAATCCTGGATATCTTTCAGTCTGTACCAATACTTGCTTTCTTCCCCGCAGCTATTTTCTTTTTTATTGCTGTAATTCCAAGCAAATTCATTGGAATAGAAATTGCCGCAATTTTTTTAATTTTCACTTCTCAAGTATGGAACATTGCGTTTGGCATTTATGAAAGTCTCTCAACTATACCAAGAAACATTGCAGAATCTTACAATTTTTTTGATCCACAAGGACGGTTGCGAACACGAAGACTTCTCTTCCCCGCAATTATTCCAAAGCTTGTTTATAACAGTATGATGAGCTGGACAAATGGCTGGTACTTTCTCGTTGCATGTGAAATATTTGCAGTAGGGAGAGCCTCGTATCGGCTCCCAGGACTTGGGAGTTTCATTATGGAAACTGCAACTCAGTCAAAAATTTCGTTAACACTGCTTGGCATCCTTGTTCTTGTGTTAATAATTATTTTTGTTGACCTTTTTATCTGGAAACCGCTTTCGCAGTGGTCACGCCGATTCCGATATGATTTATCGCCCGGAGAAGAAGAAGAAAAAAGTGAAGTACTGGAAATTGTCAAAGCCTTTTGGAAAATTATAGGCAATATCCTTTGCAAACTAAAACCACTTACTGGAAAAATAGAAAATAATTTTTCACATATTTTAAGAATCACACAAAACAGAATTGTTCATAAATGCAATGTCGTGTTTTCTAAAATAATGCTAATCGGAATTATTGCAGCAGTAAGTTACTTGGTTTATCTTCTTGCTAAGGGCATTCCCAGCATCATAAACGAAATTACCTTTCTTGATCTTGTTGCAACTTTTAAGGGGCTTTTATTCTCTTTTACTCGCCTTCTAATCGCATATCTCATATCACTTATCTGGACTCTTCCAGTGGCAATTACTATGTTCTATCACCCTCGTGGTGCTAAAATTATCTCTCCTTTCATCCAAATATTTGCCTCAATTCCCGCAGTAGCAATATTTCCACTGTTTCTTTATTATTTTATTCGAATTCCTAACGGCTTGAATATTACAGCGATCATCCTTATTCTCACTGGCATGCAATGGTATCTATTGTTTAATATATTCGGTGGGTTGAAAGCAATTCCGAGTGATGTCAAAGAAGTTGTAGATTCATTTAAACCAACAAGATTTCTGAAATTTAAAAGGTTACTCTTTCCTGCATCACTGCCTTCTCTTATGACCGGAACGATTACAGCATGGGGTGGGGGATGGAATGCTTTAATTATTGCCGAGTACATTAGTCTTCAAGGAAAAATATATTCCGTCCCTGGTATTGGCAGTATTCTCAATACTTCATTAAACGAAGACAAAAAAGGAATATTTATTGTTGCCCTCCTAATTATGGTTTTCGCAATCTTTTCAATTAATCATTTTGTTTATCGACCACTTTATGCTAAAATTTCTGAGAGATTCACCATGGAGGCATAATGGCACTGTTAGAGCTAAAAAAAATCAAACAGATCTTTCCACTCAAAAATAAAGAATTAGTAGTTCTTGATGATATTAATTTTGTTGTCAACAATGGAGAATTTGTTGCACTTGTAGGTCCTTCCGGTTGTGGAAAAAGTACGCTCCTTAGAATTATTGCCGGGTTGGTAGCCCCAAGCTCCGGGAAGGTACTTTTTAAGGAGAAATCGGTAAAAGAGATTAATGCCAATGTAAGCATTATTTTTCAGACTTTTGGATTGCTTCCCTGGTTAGATGTTACGGAAAACATAACGCTTGGATTAGAAGCAAGGGAATTTCCTCTGAAGGAGCGGTTACGAAAAGCTTTTAAATACATCGACCTTGTGGGACTGGAAGGTTTTGAAGAAGCATACCCAAGAGAACTTTCTGGCGGAATGAAACAAAGAGTAGGTATTGCAAGAGCATTGGTAATGGAACCGGAACTTCTTCTTATGGATGAACCATTTTCTGCACTGGATGCATTTACTGCCCAAAACTTGAGAGAGGAGATATTGAGGCTATGGGGTTCCGGGGAGCTTTCTTTAAAATCCATCCTTATGGTGACACATAATATCGAAGAAGCTATCTATCTGACTGACAGAGTCATTGTACTCTCTACCCACCCCGGTAAAATCATCAGTGATGTGCCGGTTACACTACCACGGCCAAGAGACCGCGATAGTGTTGAATTCATAAAACTTTATGATAAACTATATTCAACTGTTGTCACTAAAGGTTATAATATATAAAATATAAAAAGGAGGTGAAACCCGACAGGGAAACACTTATGGATGATGTATCACCGTTACCTGCTGTAGATGTAGGAGAAATATTTGGAATGCTTGATTATTTAGCCGAAGAGGGTGGAAGGACAGATGTATATGCAATGGCATCTGATTTAAATCTTGAAATTGATGACCTTCTCCCAATTATAAAGGCTTCAGAACTTTTGAAATTTGTTAAAATTGAAGAAGGAGATTTAATTCTAACTAATTTGGGTAAATCACTTTTAAAGGGAGATGAGAATGAAAGAAAGCTTATGTTCAAAAAAAGCTTAAAAAGGCTTCCTATATTTAAAAAACTTATTAAGTTGCTTCTGAGTATCCCCGATAAAACCATCGATAAAAATGATTTTCTTGTTGTACTACAGCAAGAAATGAGAGAGGCAGAAGCAAAAAATATGCTAAAAACGGCTATAAATTTAGGCCGGTACGCTGAACTTATCGGATATAATCCCGAAGAAAAAGAAATCTACTTGGATGAACTTGGAGAGGAATAATGATAGAAGAAACATTTGTGATGGTTAAACCAGATGGAGTTAGGCGAAAATTAATAGGTGAAGTCATTAAGCGATTAGAAGAGAAATTGATGACAATTGTCGACATTAAAATAGAACACCTTGACCAAGATAAAGCAGAAAAGCTATATGAAATGCATAAAGGAAAAGATTTTTTTGACATACTTATTGAGTATACAATTTCTGAGCCGGTAGTATTAATGAAAATGCAAGGAGAAGAAGCAGTAATGAACTGCAGGATTGTTGTAGGAGAGACTTATCCTGAAAAAAGAAAAGCAGGTTCAATACGAGGTGACTTCTCTCCTTACCTTACTGAAAATATAGTACATGCGGCTTCCTCGAAGCAAGATGCCAAAAGAGAATTAGAACTTTTTTTCTGAAAATTCAAATACGCAATAATTGCTGCTTTGCACAAAATTACAAAAATAAAATGTTTGATTAAGTTAAGCAACACTCTTTGCAGATTTGTTTATTCTCGTAATTATTCTATTTTACAAAAGCTGACCCTGTAAGAGCTTTATAAATTTGAATTTTTTGCTCTCTTTTGTTAAAATAAGAAAATGACAAAAAAGGATACGAAATGGATAAAATAAACGACAGCAAGTTAACAATAAAATTCTTGCTTCATAAAATATGATAACAAATATCTCTGTTTCTTCTATACTTAACAAGGACACGATATTTAAAATTATATTAAGGATAAATCGCAAAAATTATATAATATTAAGCCAAAAATATACTTCTTGCTATAAGCATCAACCGTCTCGTCAATTTCAAGCACAGGATGATTTTCAATCAAATTATGGGAGGTGCTATGAATCGAAAATTAATTGAAGAATTAACTAATGCACATGCCGCAACATCAGAGGAATCAGCATTGCATTCCTTAGTAACTAAAGAATTATCGAATTATGTCGATGAAATTAAAACCCTCAAAAATGGATCGATTTATGCATTAAAAAGGGGCAACCCGGGCAAGTACAGCCTTATGCTTGATGCACATTTAGACGAAGTAGCCCTATTTGTAACAGGAATAACTAAAGAAGGATTCCTTCGTGTTCATACAAAGAGTATTGATTTAAAAGTATTGCCAGGATCCATCGTATGCGTTCATGGAGAGCAAGAATTCAAAGGAGTTATTGGTCTAAAACCATATCATCTTGAATCAGAAGAAAAGACTAAAAAAGCTGTTCCAATCGACAAGATTTTTGTCGATTGCGGTATAGACAGGGAAAGCGCTGAAAAATTGATACCAATCGGGAGTAGTATTACATTTATACCTGGATTTAGTTCTCTTAACAAGCTCATTTCAAATAAATCTCTTGATGACAGAGTTGGTGTTTATACTATTATAGAAGTTCTAAAGAGTTTAAAGAGAAAATTGCCTTTGATTGACATTATAGGGCACTTTTCATCGCAAGAGGAGATTACAGGACTGGGCGCAATTACTTCTACTTATGCGTTGAAACCAAATTTTGCTATTGCAATTGATGCAACTTTTGGATCCTCCCCCAATGAATCCGAGAGAAAAACGTGCAAAATGGGTAAAGGACCGGTTATTTTCATAGGTCCTTCTGCTAATCAAATAATTAACAAAAAACTTTTTGCTGTTGCAGATAAATTTAACATTTCCTTGCAACAAGAGATAGGCATCCTTAGCGGTACTGATGCTACAGAAATTCAACTTGTTGGAAGAGGCATACCTGTAGGAATCATAGGTATTCCTTTACGTTATATGCATACTCCAATTGAAGTAATTGATCCGACAGATGTAGACAAAACAGTGAATCTACTTTCATTATTTATCGAGGAAATTGACGAGCTATTTTTGGAGGCACTTTATGGAGAGCATTAAACTTGTCGAAAAACTAAGCAATACCCCTGGTATTTCAGGAGATGAAATAAAAGTCAGAGAAATACTGAGAGGCGAAATAAAGGAATATGTTGAAAAGGTAGCGACTGATCCATTAGGGAATCTTATTGCCCTGAAAGGAATGAAAAAAAAAGGACCAAAAATAATGTTGAATGCCCATATAGACGAGGTAGGATTAATCATTGATCACATTAGTAAAAATGGATTTCTTCAATTTAAAAAAGTAGGTGGAATAGATGATCGAGTGCTGCTAGGAAAAAGAGTACTTATCGGAGAAAAAGAAATTAGAGGCGTTATTGGGGCAAAGGCTATTCATTTACAAGAAGTAGATGAACGGGAAAAGAGCATAAAATCTACCGAACTCTATATAGATATAGGCGCAAAAGATATGGAAGAAGCAGAAAGTATAGCACCAAGAGGTAGTTTTGTAGCGTTTGATACCAAATTTGAAGAAATTACCGATAGTAAATTCATTGGAAAGGCCTTTGATGACAGGCTTGGGTGTGCCATTATTGTCGATCTTCTTAAACAAAACTACAATGTTCCTATCATTGCACTTTTTTCGACACAGGAAGAAATAGGTCTAAGAGGAGCAGCTGTAGGAGCCCACCAATATACTCCCGATATTTCAATAACTATTGAAGGAACCATTTCTGCTGATTTACCAGAAGTACCGGATCATTTGAAATGCAGTAAATTGGGCCACGGCCCTGTTATCACGGTAAAAGACAGAGGTGTAATTACCGATAATGAATTGCGTAATAAACTTATCTCAACTGCAAAACAAAATAAAATTCCATATCAATTCAAACAAGTTATTGCAGGGGGTACTGATTCGTACAGAATACAAACCACAAGAAAAGGCGTCAAAGTTTTAACTGTGGCAGTACCAGTACGCTATCTTCATTCTCCCGTCTCTCTGTTCTTTAAAAAAGACTATATAAGCACAGTAAAGCTGTTGAATAAATTTCTCAAAAAGTTTTAAAGGAGGCATTTATGGAAAATTTAATTAAAAAACTAGTCTATGCTTTTGGCCCGTCCTCAAAAGAAAACAGCGTAAAAGAAATTATTAAAGAAGAAATTTCAAAAGAAGTCGATGAAGTATATGAAGACAACTTTGGCAACCTGGTTGGCCATATTAAAGGGCCTAACGAATCACTTATGCTTGCAGCGCATATGGATCAGATTGGTGTTATGGTCACAAATATCGATAAAAACGGATTCCTCAGAGTTGGCTCCATAGGGGGGCTACATAAATCTCTTCTTGTTGGCCAAAAAATTCTTTTTGAAGAAGGAGTAGAAGGTTTTGTTTATTATGAAGATAAAGAATCTCCATGGGAATCGAAGGACCATAAATTAGAGAAATTCTATGTTGACATCGGAGCAACTGATCGAACATCCGCAAAAAAACTTGTGCAAATAGGAACAGAGGGCATATACAAACCTTCTTTTTATAAAAACGGCACAAGACTAACTGCACCTGCACTGGATGATAGAATCGGGTGTGCTGTGGCAATACAACTTTTAAAAAATTTGCGGCGTAAAAAGATTAAATATGACCTCTATGCGGTATTCACAGTGCAGGAAGAAATTGGAATAAAAGGAGCAAAAGTATCTTCTTACGGTATCACTCCGGATATAGGAATTGCTTTGGATGTAACAGACGCGGGGGATACACCTGAAAGTCCAGCAATTTCACTTGCTCTTGGAAAAGGCCCTACTATAAAAATTATGGACGCAGGAATGATTGCTTCAAAAAGAATAAGGACGCTGTTAATTGACACAGCAAAGAAAAATAAGATACCTTATCAATTAGAAGTTATTACTGACGGCTCGACAGATGCCGCTGCGATACAAATTACAAAAACCGGAGTAGAATCCGCCGCAGTATCCATCTCCACTCGGTATATTCATACTCCCGGTGAAACACTTGATATGGCCGATGTCGAAAATACTGTAAAACTTTTGAAAAAATTTATAGAAAAATAGGAGGTACCAATGAAAGGAATCACAGGAAAAATACTCTTCGTTGACTTAACCAATGGAAAAAGTACAACTATACTGCTTTCAGAAGAAATTTACACAAAGTATTTGGGTGGTTTAGGAATTGCATCAAGATTACTCTATGATTATCTTGCGCCTGGAACAGATCCGCTATCTCCAGAAAATCCACTCATTATTGTTCCAGGGTTGCTAGTAGGCACCGGACTTTCAACTGCATCAAAAACTACAATTACATTTAAGTCACCGGCAACCAATGCATTCGGAAGAAGTGTTGCCGGAGCCTATCTTGGCATTGCACTTAAAAAAGCCGGATTTGACGGAATGATGATTAAAGGAAAAAGCAACAGACCTGTATATCTTTGTATAGAAGATGGAAATGTAGAAATAAGGGATGCAGCTGATTTATGGGGCAAAGATGCGATAGAAACACAAATTTTTCTAAGAGAAAAACTTGGCAAAGATTTTAGAACCGGGGCAATAGGGCCTGCCGGAGAAAAACTTTCACTCCTTGCAGGTATTGATTTTGAGGAAAGGCAATCAGCGCGAGCCGGTGGCGGTGCAGTGATGGGAAGTAAATTACTCAAAGCAATTGCAGTAAAAGGAACTGGTAATGTGGGCTGTGCAGATAAAGATTTACTTAAAACAGCAATTGCAAACTGGAATAAAAAAATCAACGGCTCGGAAACACAAAAACTGGATATGGCATATGGCTCGGGAGAGTTCTACGAATGGGTTAATAAAGAACGAGGTGTCTTTCCTGTAAAAAACTGGCAAGAAAGCATCTTTGAAGAAAGCTTCGAAAAACATAAAAATGAGAAATCGCCTCTCGACCCTTACTACTGGTCCCCAAAATATACCGAAAAACTTCATCCATGTCCAAATTGCACGAAGCCATGTGGCAGATTCTTTGTGATTAAAGAAGGTAAATATGCAGGCACACGCGTCGAAGGAATAGAATATGAGTTACTCTATGCTCTAGGCAGTGAATTAGGAATAGATAGAATAGAAGTTACCGCAAAACTCAATGAAATATGTGATAGGGCCGGAATAGACGGTATATCTGCAGGCGTTACATTAGGTTGGGCAATGGAAGCATTCGAAAAAGGCATTCTCACAAAAAACGATACGGACGGCATTGATTTATATTTTGGCAATGAAGACGCAGCTATTCAGGCAATGGAAAAGCTGGTCTCAAAAGAGGGGAAACTCGGAGAATTACTCGGAGATGGAGTAAAAAGGGCAACAAAAAAATTGGGGAAAGGTTCTGAAAAGTTCGCTCTTGAAATCAAAGGGTTGGAACCTCCTGGATACGATGTTAGAGGACTGAAAGGAATGGCGCTTGCAATAGCTGTATCTGTGAGAGGTGCCTGTCACCTTACCGGTGGTATTTATGTCCCTGAGCTAACGGGAAGTTTCTGGAAATTAACTAATGTTGATAGACTCTCGACAGAATGGAAGGGATATGAAGTAAAAACAGGAGAAGATTTTATGTCTGTTTATGATACGCTTGGCATGTGTAAATTTTCTCGCGGTCTTTTCTGGCTTGAAGGCACGCTGGATGGATTAAAGGCTGTAACTGGAATTGATTATGATGTAAACCAATTAATGACGATCGGCGAAAGGATTTATAATCTCGAAAAACTTATTAACGTTAGAGAAGGGCTAACTCGAAATGACGATTCTCTTCCTTACCGTGTCACGCACGAACCAATTAAAAACGGAATATCTAAAGGAAACTATGTGACAGAAAAGGAACTTCAAGACATGCTTGATGAATATTACCTCGTAAGAGGATGGTCAAAGAATGGAATACCCACTAAGATGTGTTTATTTAAGTTGGGATTAGACAGTGAAGTAGATTCCGGGGCTTCAATATAATCTTAACCAAAAAGCTAAAGGAGCCCAAATTGAACTCCTTTAGCTTTTCAATATTTTTTGTACCCTTCAATAGGAATAAATAAAATGGAAAAAATTTTTATGCGAGCAAAGGAAAAGAAAACAAAACATTTTATTAAGATATCTTTTTATTCTGCACTTGTAGGGATAATATCTGGTCTGGGTGCAGTTGTATTTAGAACTCTTATTGCGTTCTTTCATAATTTGTTCTTTAATGGAACTTTGTCACTAGCTTATGATTCTAATTTGCATTTTGTTTCCCGGTTTGGAAATTACGTAATAATAATACCGGTAATTGGTGGGATAATTGTCGGGTATCTTATACAGCGGTTTTCGCCAGAAGTAAAAGGACATGGTGTTCCTGAAGTTATGGAAGCAGTAATTATGAGAGAAGGTAAAATAAGACCTATTGTTTCTTTGATAAAAATCCTAGCAACCGCAATAGGCATAGGTTCCGGAGGTTCTGCTGGTAGAGAAGGCCCTATTGTTCAAATTGGAGCAAGCTTTGGCTCTACACTGGGCCAATTATTCCATCTTAAACCAAGAGATATAATTATTCTTGTAGGAGCCGGTGCAGGCGGAGGTATAGCTGCTACCTTTAATGCCCCTATTGCAGGCATACTATTTACAATTGAATTAATACTGCCAGAGTTTAGTACTGAAACCTTTATTCCCCTTGCAATTTCGTCAATAGTGGCAACAAACATTGCAAGAGTCTTTTTAGGGACTGAGCCAGCATTTATTGTGCCAGGCTATACCTTAGCTTCCTCATGGGAATTTCCTCTGTATATAATTTTAGGAATACTCTGCGGCTTTATAGCCATTATCTTCACTAACACTCTCTCAAAACTTGAAATATGGTTCGAACGATTAAGAATTAACAAGTATTTTAAGCCTGCCATCGGAGGACTAATCGTAGGTATCTTAAGTCTGTTTTTTATGAAATGGACGGGACACTACTATCTTTTCGGCGTTGGTTATTCATTTATTACAAGTGTTCTTACGCAGGAAAATATTCCACTCATTATTTTGCTTGCACTTATTTTTGCAAAAATTATTGCGACATCATTTACGCTTGGATCCGGAGGATCCGGAGGAATTTTTGCTTCGTCCCTTTTCATTGGAACGGCAGGAGGCGCTGCATTTGGAATTATTGTTAATAATATTTTCCCTTCCATTACTGCCCCACCCGCTGCTTATGCACTGATAGGCATGGCAGCAGTTGTTGCAGGAACTACCGGTGCAGTAATTACGGCTATTGTGATGGCGTACGAACTAACAAGATCCTATGAAATTATCCTTCCATTAATGCTGTGCGTTATCACTAGCAGATTTATCGTTGCTTTTCTTTATAAAAAAACAATGTACTCAGAACCACTAATGCGACGTGGAATACATGTACATAGCGGCCATGAGATTAATGTTCTTTCGACAGTTAAAGTAAAAAACGCAATGATAAAAGACGCAGAATATCTATATTTGAGCGACAATATAAAGCAGGCAAAGAAAATAATCTCAGAGAAAGGAATTGCAAAAATTCCTATTCTAAATGGCGAAGAACATCCAGTTGGAATCTTGCATACTATTGATATATTAAGTGTCGATGATAACAAAAAAATTGATGAATTTGTTACAGTAAAAGATTTTTCTATCCCAGAATCGGACTCACTTTTAACTGCTCTTCACCAAATGGAGAAACTTAAAACAGATGTTTTAGCTGTTGTAGACAAAAAGGGTCAATTTGCAGGAGTGCTTCCTGCAAATCTTTTACGAAAACTGTATATTAAAAAGCGAGAAGGGCTCTTTTAAAAATTTTTTGGAAGTGCTTACCTTTTTACAAACAATTAACTACTACTTCATTCTGCAAATGGTGGTTGTACAGAAAGAGTGAGCTCTAATTTTATCACTTCGCTGATATTTTTTCTCTTTACCTCCAGCATGATGCTATCTCCTGCATTGCGTGAACGTACAATTTTTAGAAACTCATCAGTTGTATCAACAGAGACACCATCAATTGATACAATAATATCTCCTTGCTTAATTCCTGCATTTTCTGCTGGACTACCTGGCATTACTCTAATCACGACAATCCCCGGAGCATATTTAAGATTAGCGTTGTTAGCAAGTTCTTCAGTCATTGTAGTAAGCTCTATCCCAATGTATGGCCACTCCATTTTGCCGGTTTTTTTAATGTTATCAATAACTTTCTTGCAAGTATCAGTTGATACTGCAAATCCAAGACCTTGTGCCTGGCTATATATCAGCGTATTAATGCCGACAACTTCACCTTCAAGATTTACTAGTGGCCCACCACTGTTTCCGGGATTAATTGCAGCATCAGTTTGAATGATGCCATACATTGTTTGCCTGCCAATATTAATATTTCTTTCAAGAGCACTTATCACTCCTGTAGTTACGGTATGATCTAACCCATATGGATTACCAATTGCTACAACGAACTGTCCTACTTTAAGCTTTGCTGAATCGCTAAGTTTTGCTGTAGGTAAATTTTTCTCATCAATCTGTACTAATGCAACATCGCTAATAGGATCTGCTCCAATCACTGTCCCTTTATATATTTTTCCACTGCTTAATGTTACCTCAATCTTATCAGCATCCTCTATAACATGGTAGTTGGTTAATATAAGACCATCTGACTCTATAATAACACCAGATCCAAGTCCCTGTTGTGGGGTAGTCTGCAAAAAGAAAAAATCAATTACTTCCTTCGTAGACACAATTCTCACCACTGACGGAGAAACTACAGTAACCACGTTTACAATAGCATTCTCAATTGATGGGGCTTCATTACTGCTTAAAATATATTCTTTTTGTTGGTCATTTGTTGTACTAACCTGTGCCCATGGAAAGATTGTCGGATTCTGAAACACAAGGTAGGTTCCAAAAATGCCGCCAACAATGCTTCCGATAATAATACCTATAATGAGCGCTATAACCCAGTTTCTTCTCCTCATTTCTTCCATATTTTCTACCTCCCTAAAACTTTATTGTATCTCCGTTTTTAACGATTTTTACTTTATTCCCAAACTGTTCTTCGTATTCTTCTGCATGTTCAGTGTGAACGGGAATAATCGTCTTTGGATTAATTTCTGATACTATATTAAATAAATCATCCTTTTTCGCGTGACCTGATGCGTGAATATGAATTCGTGGGTAAAGATTAAAATACTTAAGCCAGTTGTCCATCCTCTGTTCATCAATTTCCTGTTCTTCCGAGTGCGCCTCAGATGCCGAATGAATATAAATACTGCCGTTTGTCGGACGTATATCAACAAGTTGTTGAAAATTAAAATAACGCAATATAAGCATAAAATTATTTTCATTTGCCCTAATTTCTTTTGCTGTTATAATCCGGCTTGCATCTACTTTTCCTAATATATTTTTCATCCAACTGCTTGAATAATCTTTTTTGTCGTAAGTCCCACTTCTTTTTTTTTCAAGGTAAAGATAAATATTCGGATCAGAAAGAGAAGGAACAGGCATACCAACATTTTTCATTGCATCCATAAAATAAGCATCTTTTAAAGAAATAACAAACTTCCGCCCACTTGATTTGGCAAGTTCATAAAAAGTGAGGAACCGATAAATATTCTTGAAAGGAAAATCCACAATAACAAGTTTTTTTCTATTATGAATCTCTTTTTGTGCTTCTTCAAAAACGCGTTGTTCAGTCCAGAATTCTCGCGTTTCATCATCATTATAAGCGCGTAAATTTGTGCCCTCGATAATTAATATATCGGGATGTGCTTCTCTTGCTTGTCTAACAAATTGTTCCGTGTCAGCTCGTGTTTTGCCATGAAGCCTCAAATCACCTGTATAAACAATGGTTTTCTCCTCACTCTTAATAATGAAACCCATTGCACCAGGAACAGAATGATCAACGGGACACGCTGTAACATTAACTCCATTAATTTTTTCCTCTCCGTAAATAGCATTGGCTTTATGTGTGCCATAATAAAGTGGGTCTTTATGGCTTCCGGTTGCAGGACGCCGTATAAACTTAAAAATGGATGTTTCAAACTGTGTATTAGATGTATCTTCAATTGCCTTTAATAAAGAAATGGTAATTTTTGATGTGTAAATTGGAATATCTTCACGAAGAAATGTAATGTACCCAGAATGGTCAAAATGAACATGGCTAAGAAATACACCGTCCACAAATGGAGGCTCACTGCCATCGCCTAACTCTTTAATACCTTCTCGTTGAATGAATTGTAGAAGATCCTTTCTATATATTCCCTTTATGGAAGGAAGAAGTCCTAAAAAGTAAAGATCCCCCATTCCATTTGCAGGACGGGGATTCAGATACTCCTCAAAAAACATCCCTCGCCTATTATAATTCAAACCAAAATCGAGGAAAAACCTCTTCTTAGAAATCTCTAACAGTATTTTTGTGCCGCCAATTGTGTCGGTACCATCAAAAAATTTAATTTTTCCCATATTATTCATTATATACCAAATTGTGAAAAAATTATGAATTTATTTTGCTAATGAACAAAATCTTTTGAGGTTAAGGATATAAGCAGCGCCTGCTATTGTTGTCCCGTAAAATACTTTATCCTTTTTTACATTTAAAAATTGCTCAATTGTATTATTTACAACAGTTGTCCCGGTTATCCAGAGGAGATCAGCCCATTCAATATTTCTACTGGTGCTCTCTTCAACTTCGATCAGCACTCCGTTTACCTTCTTTCCAACCATTTCGTTATCTAAATCAACAATTCTCAAGTGGAAATGTTTTGAAAAAGTTTCTGCAAAACGAGGTTGATAGCCAATAAGAAAAATTTTTGGATTGCCAAATTTTCTTTTTATAAAATCCACAGCATTTTCGGCACACTCTCGTGGTTCGTCATTTTTACAATGTATTGTTTTATCTGTCAGTTTCAGGTAATCCAATATTGCATTAAGTGTAGAAACGAATATCGCTCTTTGATAATTTGTACGTAGATCAAGATCTAATACATCTTGAATCGTTCCTGTAAAATTGCCATAAAAGTCTGTAAATGCTTGCCCTCTTGCGCCTCTAAAATGGGCTTCCATTAATTTTTCTTGACCTTTTATTATAGGATAATCCTTATCTGTAGGATCCCCTATTGCCTCTTCAGCAGTAAGGGGAGCAGCTTTTATTACGACACTCTCGTTCAGCAAATTATTTTCTTTAGCTATTCTTTCAAATTCCATTGTTAATATATCATAAACCGCCATTATTCACTCCTTTCAATTTTGTGCCTCTATATTTAATAATTACATAGACATCATCTTTATCTATCTCATGCCACATATACCATGGTATATTTCCTTTAATTATTGTCTCATTTATGTCTATTTTCACATGCACCCTTTCTGCGCTTTCCTTATGAGAAATAATTTTTCCTCGCAGAGTATTGAGCGTTGGAATTGGTGGTTTCAATGAAGAAATGTAAAGATCCTCTTCCAAAAATTCTACGTAATAATCATCGCTCTTCTCTGAACTGAACGGCACAATGAGAGAAAAATTATCAAATTCAGCAAGAGCAATATCCTTTGTTACTTTTTTAAGCGACCTCACTTTAATCCTGTTTACGTCATTACCAGTGTGAACAAGTTTGCCCTGTCTTATTTTTATTATATTGTTTCCCAGTTCTTCTGCTTCATACGGATCATGTGTTACAATAAGAGTTGTCAGTGAAAATTCCTTGATTACTTTTAAAAATTCAGCTCTTATAAATTTTCTCATTTCAAAATCAAGACTTGCAAATGGTTCATCTAATAAAAGTAATTCAGGATTTGTTACAAGGGCCCTAGCAATTGCCACCTTTTGTTTTTCACCCCCGCTGAGTCTTAATGGATATCTATCTTTGAGCGCAAGAATATCTACTTTTTTTAAAATCTTTAACACCTTCTTGTCGATATTTTCTTCCTTCTTAATGTGTAGAGGAAACGCAATATTTTCGTAGACTGTAAGATGTGGAAACAATGCCAGATTTTGAAATATATAGCTTATATCTCTTTCTTCGATTGGTACAGGTGTAATTTCCTTGCCGTTGAGGTAGATATGTCCATTTTTCACGGGTATTATACCACTTATTGCATTGAGAAGCGTAGTTTTGCCAGCACCATTGGACCCAAGTAAAACGCCGACTTTGCCCTTTTCAAGAATAAATGAAATATTTTTAAGAATACCTACTGAAACTGACTTTATCTTTAAGCCTTCCATGTGAGAAGTTTTACCTCTACCTTTCGTATTATATAATCGGTAACAAAAGAGATAATACCCATTGCAATAAGAACAACAAATATAAGTTGTGTATCAATTAAAGATTCTCCTTTCATCAGGAGATATCCTAAACCAGACGGTATTGCTAGCATTTCCGCAACAACTCCCGTTCTTATAGCCATTCCACTTTCAAGCTTTAATCCTGTAAAAATATTCGGCAGAGCAAGCGGTAGAATAATTTTTCTTATAAGACAAGTTTTTGAAGTTCCCATTGTTTTTGCCGCATAAATTATACTTTGATCAATATCCTTTACGCCTCTTACTGTGTTAAGAAAGATAGGAAAAAAGGAACAAATAAAAATAGCAATAATTGGCACACTGTTTGATATGCCAAACCATATCATAAGCACGGGTATCCAACCAATAGATGGGATAGGGTATATAATCGAAACAATCGGAGTCATAAATTGATTTACCTTTTCGTTAATGCCGGCAAATAAGCCAATTGTAATACCACTTACTGTGCCAATAACAAACCCTAGTGCAACCCGGAATAGAGTAAAAAAGATATTTTCAAGCAATAAACCTTTGACCGTGAAGAGTTTAACAATAACACTACTAAACGGCGGAAAAAGGTATGTAGGAACAGCCGGAAGCCTTCCTACAAGCTCCCATATAAGCAAAAAAAGAGCAATGGGCAGTAAACTATTTAATTTCCTGCCCATATAGCATCCTCTGCGTTAAATCGTTTGTCAATATAACCCCAGTCAGCAAGTTTGTCTATCACAAACTGAATATTTGCTACATTTAAACTATTTGTATAAGCAATATTCTTCATAGAGTTTTCAATAATAATCTCATCAGTATTGAGGTATCCAGAAAGAATCTTTGCTGCTTCGTTCTGATTTTTATTGATAAAGTTTGTTTCTGCGATATTCAATTTTACAAGTTCTTTTACAACTACAGGTTTTGTTTCGATGATATCATTTTTTACAACAATACAACTTCCGGGCATCTCAGGAAAAACATCTTGAGCGCGAAGAAGTATTTTGAATCCTTGTGAAACAAGTATTGAAGCATAATGCTCGGGAATAAACACAGCATCTACAGAACCATTACTCAAAGCAGACATTGCAACAAGAGGCTTTGTCCCCAGTACATTAAATTTTATATCATATTGTTCTTCCACAAGTTTCATAACAAAGTTTGCACTGCTTCCTTCTTTAGGGCATGCAACTTTTTTTCCATCGAGCTCTTGTACGCTCTTTATTCCTTGCTTTGATACAAGTTCATAGCCGTATTGGTGTGTAAGAGAAACAATTTTTATTGGAACTCCACGCGAGTATGAAATAATAGCGGGAATAACGCAAATATATCCGACATTGATATCTCCTCTAGCAAGAGCCGCAGCAAGAGCCATCCCTGTATCATACTGTTCAAATAAATCTACCTCAATACCATACTTGTTAAAATCGTCCCTATCCTTTGCAATATATGCAGATGCAGCATGGTCGTTTAATTCCACCGCAATATTAAGTGTTTCGACCGAAGTTTTACATCCTGCTGTAAAGATAAATAATATTGCCATCATAATCATTGCCAATTTTTTCATAACGCTACCTCCCTAGAAAATTTTTTTATGAAATATCGTATACCCTGTTCTTTTCGTACTTTCCTTATCTTTTGAAGTGCCTTTGTACTAAAGATAATAGGATGCGTTCTTTTTCCTTTTTCAACTAGTACTGCAACACCTATATTTTGTGAATGCACTATGTGCATAAATTTATTCATTTTTTTTTCAGATAGAATTTTTCTATTTGCAAAGACAATAACGTTAAATTCAGAATGATTACTTAAGAGGCAAATTCCTTTTTTTACTGACACAGAAATAGGGTCATTTGGTTTTTCATTTTTTGTAAATTTTACATTTGACAGCTCTGCAATTACATCAGTTGACTGACTTTTATTTCCAACAATAATTACCTCTCTAATCACGGAAAGTGCAGAATAGGTTGTGATAATTTTTTTTACTCTCTTTAAATTTCTCTCTCTCCCTGCGAGGATAATTAGTGAAAAATATGGCGTTTGGATATCCGCATATTTAAAATAAGATAGCTCCTTTCCGTAGGAAGAAAGTATAATTCCGTCATTTTTAAAGGTAATTATTGAGTTCTCGGTTAGAAGATTTATCTTTTCTTCCATTCTTTAATTTCTTTAGCAATTTCAGGATATGCATAAAATTTAATCGTTTCCATAATTGATTCGTACAGCCCGCTATCCATCAAGACTGCAGTTGGTTTCCCTTTTCGTATAATGAGAAAGGGTTGTTCTTTACAACTATCCAGAAGCTCGAGAAATTTCTTTTTTCCCTCTGTTGCATTGATCGCTTTTAACATTTCGCCTCCTATGCATAAATATAGTAACAATTATAACCATAATTTTGCATAAGTCAATTCTTTTTTAAAATTTACTCAAATTGCGTATTATAAATAATAGGTATCTGATATGGATAAAAAAGAAATGAAATTAGATTCAAAAAAATTCATAAAAAATAAAGAGAGCTTTATTAGGGGTTACCTTTCTCATATTTCCAAGAAAGGTTATTCATACCACACGATACAAAATAGAGAATGGATACTTCGAGAATTCTTGAAAGATTTTAATATTCCTAACAAAGATTCTGTTTATAAGTTTATAGAGAAAGAGCGGTGGAACAAAAATTCAAAAGCACAAATTGTATATGTTTTAAAAGCCTTTGGTAAATGGATTACAAAAGAACACAACATAAATTTTGACATTCCTTCTTCCCTACAACAACCAAAAAAAGTTCCTGTCTACCTTTCTAACAATGAGGTTATGAAACTAAGAAATGCTTGCAAAAAAATTAGAGATAAAGCTATTATCGACATGCTTCTTTTTACAGGAATAAAACCATCTGAGCTTTATAATCTGGATATAAACGATGTAAACCTCAAATCTGGCAGAATGAACATAGCAGAAAAAGGTAAAAACAAGCGAGAGATTCCAATAGACAAAGCGCTGAAAAACACGCTACAGTCATATATGCAGTGGAGAGAAGTGCATACACATAGTAATGCACTGTTTATATCAAACAGAGGCACACGATTAAGCAAGATAGAGATATATGCCATTATCAAGAGAAGAGCCAAAAATGCAGGAATAGATAAAAAAACTTCACCACATACGCTTAGACATACATTTGCGGTCCTTCTCATGCAAAACAAAGCGGATATTTTAACGATGCAAAAGTTATTGGGCCATAAGAATCCAAAAACTACCTCTATATATGCACACCTCTCTGAACAGGCAAAGAAGAGCAATTGAAAATATGACACAGTAATGCAAAAGCAAAATTGCCTGATCATGCTTTAAACGCCAAATAGAGTAATCTCAAAGGTACCGCTACTTATAAGACATTTTACTAAAAAACGTTTTTCGCAATCTAAATAAATTTGAATTAAAGTTTTATCAAATAAAGTATCATATTGGTAACTATAAATTATTGACTATTCACTAATACTCAATACACTAACAGTATGAAAACAAAATCTTTTCTTGGTATTGATTTTGGCGGGACTAAAATCAATTTTGTCCTACTAAAGAATAATGAAATATTTTATAAAAGGAGAATCTTAACAGGAAAAATAGCTTCAGGAGATGACATTGTTCGAAAAATCCTTACAGGTGTAACAAAAATAGAGCAAAAGACTTCAATTCTTCCTTCTGCAATAGGTATTGGGCTGGCAGGAATGGTTAATCACACATCGGGGCAAATTACCTTCCTTCCAAATATTGGAAAAATAAAAGATTTTCCTATTATCGAGCACCTTTCAAAAAAAATAAGTGTCCCCGCCTTTCTTGAAAACGACGTCAACACTGCACTTTTAGGAGAAGCTTGTATAGGAGCAGCACAAAATAAGCAAAATGTAGTCTTTGTTTCTGTGGGCACTGGTATCGGAGGTGCAATTCTAATTGCCGGTAGAATTTATACCGGGAAAAAAGGACTTGCAGGCGAAATAGGCCACTTAACTGTTCAAGAAAATGGTCTTCTATGTAACTGCGGGAAAAGAGGCTGCCTGGAAACAGTTGCTTCAGGAAAAGGAATTGAGCGGTACGTAACTAGCGAGATAACAAAAGGAAAAAAAACAGAAATGATAGACTGCAAAATTACAGCAAAAAAGATAGCGCAATTTGCAAAACGTGGGGATAAGCTGGCTCTTCAAGCTTATGACCAAGCTTCACATTATCTAGGAAAAATATGCGGAAATATCATAAACATATTAAACCCGGAAATAATCATATTTGGAGGCGGAGTAGTTGAGTCCGGACTCATTTTGAGAAACACAATAAGGGAGACAAAAAATTATGCCATGCCATCATCTCTTAAAGACATTAAAATCGTGCGCTCTGTGCTAAAAAATGATGCAGGCGCAATTGGCGCAGCATTTCTTGCAAAGATTCTTAAATCTAAAAGAGATATCTATATCTAATCAAATTTTTTACGCTACATTCATACTCTTTATGACATCCTTTTGAATTAAAACAAATGGGACTATAGCTCATATTGTTGCCTCTTTTTGCTATCAACATACTTATTCGTGTTTAGTATGTGGTTCGCCTTTTCCTTTGATAATATCTATACCATGGGGGATAGCTTCTTTAATGATATTTAATGAATCTATTGCACCCTGTGGATTCCCCGGAAGATTTATTATGAGGGTAGTGCCCCGAATTCCTGCTATAGCTCTTGATAAAATAGCTTTTTTTGTTGGTTTGAAAGATTCCAATCTAATTATTTCTGAAAATCCTGGAGTCTCTTTTTCGATAACAGCTCTAGTCGCCTCTGGAGTAACATCTCTTTTTGAAAAACCAGTTCCTCCACTCGTTAAAATTAAATCTACCCCCAGCTGATCTGCATAATAAACTATCTTATCCTTGATTTTTTCATATTCGTCAGGAATTACACAAGCATCTACAAGCTCCCAACCCTGACTTGCAAAAAACTTGCTTAATATAGGAACCGTTTCTTCCCTTTTTATTCCCGTGCTTCTTGTATCACTTGTTATAATAATTGCCACTGTAATCATATTGATATAATACAGAATTTGACAATTTAGTCAAAGCAGTACAATTCAAGCGACTATCGAAAATATAATACATTGACATTCCATTACGACCGCGCTAGACCTCAAAAAGTTTGTTCAATTATAGCGTCTTAAGACAAGAAACACATTTGAATTTAGCTGTTTCTATTTGACAAAATCTTTAAGGTTGCTATTATTTTTTGTATTAAAGAGACTATATTCTATAAAAAATGAAGGAATAACCTCCAAAAAAGAAGGTAATAATATGATAGTAATGAATTTAAAAATCAGAGTCAAACAAATAAAGTTTAGAGCAAAATCATATTTGTATTTATTGTAACGCTCTGATGTTTAAAACTGTTATTTATTTAAAAAAAGTCGGCAGCACGATGACTGCTGCAAAACAATTGCTCTCAATACTGGAACCACCATTTATCGTTTTAGCTGAATCACAAACATCCGGGCATGGACAGAGAAGTAGGAAATGGCTTTCTCCAGAGGGAGGATTATGGTTCACGGAAGTGTTTTACACTGAAAGAATTTTAGGTTTATCCCTTTTTATGTCGATACCTATTCTGCGAGTTCTTAAAAAATATGACCCGGAAATTAAAGTAAAATGGCCAAATGATCTATATCTAAATAACAAGAAAATTGCAGGAATACTTACAAAAACATCACGCAATATTGCATTTGTAGGTATAGGAATAAATGCTGAGAATGATATTCCTGCTGAAGCCAAGAAGTATGCAATTAGTTTAAAAGAATTGGAAAATATAAACAAGACAAAAATATTTGAAGGAATAAAAGAAGAAGAAGAAAAACTTCTTCCAGTATTCAACAAAAATGGATTTGCCACGTTTAGAAATGAATATGAAGACCATCTAATTTTTATGAACAAAAACATTACTGTAAAAAGCGAAAGCGTTACTTACGGGAAAGTATTGGGAGTTACTGACTTAGGGGAACTCATTCTAGAAACGGCGAGTGGAACAAAAAAAAATTGTTCAAGGGACTGTGTTAAATTTCTGAGTTTTCGCATAATTTTTACTTGACTCAAATTATATTAATAGTATATTATAAAATCTTTTATAACTCTTAACAATAAAGGAGACTAAAATGAAGAAAAACGGATTAATTATTAACTTGGAAGAAAAAAAAGCCGCTCTAAAAAAGGGTGGGGGAGAAAAGGCGACAGAAAAACAACACGCAAGAGGAAAACTTACAGCAAGAGAAAGAATTGAGTTATTAGTTGATTCAGGTACTTTCCAAGAATTTGATCTTTTTGTCAAAACGCGTTCTACCTACTTTGGTTTAGACAAAAAAAGTATACCCGCAGATGGTATTGTGACTGGCACAGGGTATGTAAATGGACGAAGAATTGCACTATTTGCTCAGGATTTTACTGTAGTCGGAGGATCGCTTGGAGAAATGTATGCTCTTAAAACCACAAAAATGCAGGATCTTGCCATGAAATTAGGTATACCAATCATAGGTATGAATGATTCAGGCGGTGCAAGAATACAAGAAGGCATAGATTCTTTGTACGGATACGGAGAAATATTCAGAAGAAATACAAAAACATCTGGTGTAATTCCACAAATTACAATTATGATGGGCCCAACAGCTGGTGGTGCAGTATATTCACCAGCAATCATGGATTTTATCATAATGACAGAAAAGGCTACTACCTATATTACAGGCCCGGAAGTCGTAAAATCAGTAACAGGAGAACAAGTAGGCCATGAAGAACTTGGTGGCGGATTAGTGCACAATACAAAAAGTGGAGTAGCACACTTCCTTGCAAAAGATGATAAAGATGCAATAGAAACACTCAAGAAACTTTTGTCATTCCTGCCTGATAATTATTTGCAAGAGCCTAAGATTATAGATACCGGTGACCCTGTTGAAAGAGAAGAATTAGAACTCAGAAATATAGTCCCAATTGATCCATCAAAAAGCTATGATGTTAGAGATGTAATCAAAAAAGTTGTAGATAATGGAGATTTTTTGGAAGTTCAATCATTATTTGCAAAAAACGTAGTAATAGGCTTTGCACGTATTGGTGGCAGAGCAATAGGAATAGTGGCCAACCAAGCCGAATATATGGCAGGCGTCCTTGATATTAATGCTTCAGATAAAATTGCACGATTTGTAAGATTCTGCGATGCTTTCAACATTCCGTTTGTAACATTTGTGGATACCCCAGGGTTTTTACCGGGAACAGATCAAGAACATCGAGGTGTAATACGACACGGTGCAAAAGTTTTGTATGCATTCTCTGAAGCCACCGTCCCAAAGGTTACAGTCATAATGCGTAAAGCATTTGGAGGTGCATACATAGCCATGTGTGCAAGGCATCTCGGAGCAGATATGGTTTTTGCCTATCCACAGGCAGAAATAGCAGTAATGGGAGCTGAAGGTGCCGCTAATATAATATTTAGAAAAGAAATTAAAAATGCTGAAAACCCGGAAGCGGTAAGAGAGGAGAAAATTAAAGAATATAGAGACCAATTTGCAAATCCATTTAAAGCAGCTGAAAGAGGATATGTTGACGATATAATAGATCCGAAAGACACAAGAGCTGTAATTGGCAAGGCACTTGAATTCCTGAGAACAAAAAGCGAAGAGCCTGTCCAGAAAAAACATGGGAATATTCCTCTTTAATAAGAGACAAGTTAGACATGAAAATTGATCTAATTAGTGAAATAGTTTTATTTAGTATCATGGGACAAATAGGGGTGTTTGTTGTGCTTGGAGTACTATATGGTTTACTCATTTTATTTACATTCATATTTTACAGAAAAGAAAAAGAACCGGCACAGTTTGTATCTGTCCCACTGAAGGGGATAAAGAGTGAAATAGATAAGAGAAAAATTGCAGCAATAAGTGCAGCACTATATCAATATTTAAATCAAACCTACAAAGTAAGGTTGACTAAAAGAAAATTCTCCAAAAATAAATCATATGAAAAATTAAAGATAAAGAGGTGGAAAAATGGGTAAAAAATTTAAAGTTACAGTAGATGGAGAAACATTTGAAGTCGAAATTAGTGAAATTGGACCACAACGAGTTGTTACTCAAATAAATAAAGAAGATAGCAAAATTGAAAAACCTAAAGTTGCCGAAACTCAAGCAAAAAAACCCTATGAAAAAGAAATTACTGATACTCCTGCTAATACAATTAAAACAGAACCAATATCGATAAAAACAAAAGATGTTTCCAAAAGTGGAGCAAGTATCGTAGCAGCGCCACTTCCAGGAAAAGTACTCTCCGTGAATGTTAAAAAAGGAGACGCAGTAAAACAAGGAGGCTTACTACTTGTAATAGAGGCAATGAAAATGGAAAATGAAATTTTTGCACCAGAAAATGGAAAGATTAAAGAAATTTTTATGAATTCAGGTGATTATGTTATAACGGGCCAAAAATTGATTGAATTAGAAAGATAGGGGAAAAATATGCAAAGTCTTGTCATAAACTTATTTAGACAAAATGGATTTTACAGTATTACCTGGGGAGAATTACTAATGATTGGGATAGGATTATTCCTAATCTACCTTGCAATTTTTAAAAAGGCAGAGCCACTTCTTCTCCTTCCAATTGGGTTTGGCTGCATATTATCAAACCTTCCCTTAGGTGCTGCTTTACTTGAAAAAGGAGGATTCTTTGAATTAATATACACTTATTTAATACAAACGGAAATTATACCAGTTTTAATATTTTTAGGTGTCGGCGCTCTTACAGATTTTGGTCCTTTGATTGCAAATCCAATAACTTTATTGATAGGGGCTTCGGCACAAATTGGAATTTTTATCACATTTTTTATCGCAAGCATGTCAAATTTTAGCCTCATGGAAGCAGGAGCAATAGGAATCATTGGAGGAGCTACTGGGCCAGCAACAATATATACCGCAATTAAACTTGCTCCTCACCTGCTAGGCCCAATTGCTGTCGCAGCATATATGTATATGGCGCTTATTCCAATCATTCAACCCCCGATTATGCGATTGCTCACTACAAAAAAAGAAAGAAGCGTTGTAATGGAACAGTTACGCCCTGTTTCCAAAGTTGAAAAAATTCTTTTTCCTATTTTTATATCGCTCATAGTTTCCATAATTATCCCGGAAGCTTCTTTGTTAATTGGAATGTTTATGTTGGGTAATCTTCTCAGAGAAAGTGGAGTTACTGATAGGCTTGCAAAAACAGTTAGCAATCAATTTATGGATGTTCTCGTAATTCTTATTGCAACTACTATCGGGTCCACAATGCAGGCAGATAAATTTTTAACAAAGGGAACTCTTATTATTATTGGTCTTGGAATCATTGCTTTTGTTACAAGTACGATAGGAGGCTTACTCTTTGCTAAACTTTTGTATTATTTCACGAAGGGCAAGGTCAATCCCCTCATTGGATCCGCTGGAGTATCTGCCGTACCAATGGCAGCAAGGATTTCTCAAAGAGTAGGGCAGGAAGAAAATCCTGGTAATTTTTTGCTTATGCATGCAATGGGTCCAAATATCGCTGGGGCAATCGGAGCAATAGTCGCAGCAGGAATAATGATTACTTTACTTGCAAGATAAAAAACCATTCATATTGTTAAATATAGTGAACCCTATTTTTTATCTCAACGGCTTATTGCAAGAATAAAAATTATTAAAATTAAATTAACAATACAATATTTAACCTCCGACACAGTGTTATCACTACAATATAACTCAGGTAAGCAAATGATATAAAATAAAAAAGGGCGCAAATATTTGCGCCCTTAGGATTGAATCACTAATTCAAGTAGCTATTTTTATTATGATACTTCCCATCCAACAACTCTGCACCAGGC
>JAYELD010000014.1 GCA_034717215.1 Caldisericota bacterium | reverse complement strand
TTCAATAGTTATAAAACCTACTATATTATCATTACAAACAGCTACTAAATCAATTGTGTCTTTCTTATATTTTGGTTTTTTATGTATAACTGTCCACCATGCATATGAATCAACCATTACACTTGCATGAACATCCAGCCATTTTAATTCATCTGATTTTTTATATTCTCTTATAATCACTTTTTCTTTCATTATAACCACCTATAACTATAAATTTTTAGAATAGTTCGAACTTGCTGCTGGGTTTCTAATTATTTTCTTTTTAAGTACTGCTATATATGTGGCATTTTGGCTACCGATATATTTACGAATTTCCCATCCGGTTCCTTCTATTATTTGCTCTAATTCTTTTTTTGAAACAAATAGATAATCAAACCAGGATCCGATATACTTTTTATGTCTAATTCGAATTCTCAGTTGGCCAGGCATTCTACCTCTTTTTCTATTAAGCTCATGATATGTCAAGTGGTTTGGGTCCTTCGTTTTATATGGATCTGTTGCTTGTGCTATTATTACCGCGTTTTTCGAGCTGATTGATTTTAGACGTCTGAGAAGCCATTTTGCTCGCCTGTAACTTCCAAATAATCCAAAATTATTACCAAAAAGAATAAAACTATCAATTGTGCCTAAACTTTTATCGATTTTAGTAAACGGAATATTTCTTAGATTCTTTATCCCGCGTTCTTGGCAAATTCTAATTGCTCCAGGGGAATTGTCAATTCCTATTACAAAAAAACCTTTATTTTGCAAATATAGTGCAACTCTACCGGCGCCACATCCCACATCGACTACTCTTCCGAAAGCGTATTCGATTGCTTCTTTTTCATAGTCAGCCCATTCTTCGTAAGGAGCAAAATAATACGGAATACCTTCGTGGTAATCAATATAACCATCGTCTCGTTCTACAATTTCTATCTTTGCACCCGCTTCAAGAAAAGTCCGTAATTCTGCTCCATATGCATCCTGATGTTCCTTGATCAAGTTGTATACCTCCTTAAAAAAATAATTTCGTAAAAAAGATCAGCGCCATGGCTTTTGTATAACCACTATTATACGCAGCTAAGGGATGCAAATACAATATAGATTATTTACTTTCATATCTCTTCTTGAAACACTCCTCACAGTATATCTTCCCGACTTTTTCAAAAATCACATCTGCCCTCCCCATTGGTACAGATATCCCCGTCGGAGGGGTCTTCCCGATAATTGCAATAAATTCGCCTTTTCCAATCTGATAATTACAATCACTACACTCATAATAAGGCCTCCCTTTTATTTTACCGGTATAGTAAGGCCCTATTCCCTTTTTTACCTTATCTAATAATCCCATATTATTTACCTCCATAGTTTAGTCATTTTAGTCTTTATATATTTTGCGTCCCGAAGCCAATTGCGTATAACTATCATTATCGTTTGACACTTTTAGGATTAAATTATCCAAATGTTTTGGCTATTCTTGCATATTTATATATACGATGATAATTTCAAAAATCCTCTTTTTTGGGAAAATTTATTTAATATTAATTATAAAAGTAGGGATTATACGAAGTAGGGGTCATAATATTTGGGGTATTGACATTTTCAAAATTATGTTATATATTTATAATATAAAGTTATTTATTTATAACATTAGGAGGGATATTCATGAAACCAAATTGGTTATACTATTTAGGATTTCTTGGCCTTTTGGGTCTTTTAGGATTAGTTTCGTCCAACATTGGCTTTTACGGGTTCTTCGGTTTTTTTGGCTTTTTTAGCTTTAAAAAAATAAAAAATGATGAAAGATTAGAGGCCAATATTAATAAATCTACTCGTAACGCCTTTGTATCATCTTTAATATTTTTCGTGTTGGTCGCTGTATATACTACGCTAACTTCAAACCTCTCGATAATTGTTTTTGCTTTTGCCTTAAATTTTGCATTACAGATTATTGTTTTTACATTTTCATTAAAATTCTACGATGATATTAAGGAGTAATATTTAATGGCTTTAAAAACAAGAATAAAAGAATTTAGGGCGAAATTAGACTTAACTCAAGAAGACCTTGCAAATTTAGTTGGAGTCAGAAGAGAAACTATTATACACCTTGAAAAAGGGAAATATAATCCTTCACTGAGGCTTGCCTGTGATATAGCTAAGGCGTTAAACACTGCTATTGACGAGCTTTTTATTTTCTCAGATGATTAACATCACCTTACTTTTAGGTGCTATTTTACCATATAAACCATCTATGTTGTAATGCCATTCTTCTAAATCTCTTTTGACATCATTAAATTTGTTATTTTATATCCTATTTTTTTGTACAAAGATATGGCTGGATTATTATGGGCAAATACATGAAGTGAAATTTTATTACATTTTAGTTCTTTTGCTTTTTCTTCCAGCTTTTCCATTGTCTGTGTGCCAAACCCTTTTCCTCTATATTTCTCATTAATTAATATATCATATAAAAACATTTGTTGGCTTGATAAACCATTTTCATTTATTTTAAACCAAATTATTCCTATTCTTTTATTAGATTCCTTGTCATATATAGAATATAAATGATGTGTTTTAGTATTTATACCTTCTGGAAGTAATTTTTTCATAGTTTGTTTTGCTAATTCTTCAGCCTTTTCTGGAGACCAATTACCAGAATTGACTTTTTCCTCAGCATATTTTTTACTAGCTTCTTTAAAATAAGTATTAAATTTTCCCTTCGACATTCGAATAAATTCAATCATAATTTATCCTCTATCCCTTAAGTTATAGTCCTTATTGCGCCAATAATTTTTCCTTCAGGTTTCACCATGGATGGAAAACCTGTTTTTAATTATTCTTACCAACAATTGCAATATGGCCACCAAAACCAGCAAAAGAGTCCTGGTTAGAATATTTCAATTCTATTTTTAAATGCTTTCTATATTTTTCTTCATCATTTGTATCTTGATATGATGTAAAGACTGTTTTCCCAATTTTCTCG
>JAYELD010000013.1 GCA_034717215.1 Caldisericota bacterium | reverse complement strand
ATGGGAAGTGTGTCAATGTTCGTTCCAGCTATCTGTCCGGGGTTGTACCACAAATCCGTAAGTATCTTTTTCTCATAACCGCCTTTGTATGATGCAGAAAATGCATTTTCTATTTTTTCTCCTGTTTCCGGGTTTACCATATACACATGCACTATTGCATTAATATTTCCGATGTACACTTTAAGGTCTTGTTCGTAATTTACCAGGGTTTCTTGCGGAGATATATTAATACTACAGGTTGTGCTGTCTTCCGAAGTGAGGTAAAATGTGCTGGCTGGCTTCTTTACACAGCAGGCGTTAAGTGGATCTGGATCTGTTTCCTGCCAGGTGGGTGTTGTGTCTTGATTTGCCCGTTTCCATATAATAGCGGATATATTTACTGATACTCTACTGCTTTTATTGACAAAATAAATGGGCTTTGTAAAAGTGTTTGATGCGGGGTCGTTCCATACATTGTTAATGTCAGGTCCTATCTTGTGCTGTGTGAGTGAGGAAGAAAAGCTTGTTTCCACGTTATAGATATAATAATTGTCTTTCAGGGTGTATTGATTATTTGATGGGTCATCAATGTTTGGCACAGGATGTAGTCCTGCTATTATCTCAAGAGAAGTACCTTCTGCAAGCGGCAGAAGGTCGAAAACTTCTTTTCCTACTGTATAATCATAATACGATCCTGAACCATAAGGTGCATCTGAATACTCTGTATCTATATCTATGTATGGGTTAAAGAAAGTGAGTTTTTGGAGATTTAGAGTGATTATGTTTGATCTGATCACTTCTTTTGCGTAAATTGCAATAGCACCGCCTGTGAGTGTCCCTCCATAAATTTTATATATGCCTTGCGATATTTCTTTTACCGTATATCCACTCCAACCCATTCCTATATAAAAGTAGTTTTTTTTGCCGGTTAAGAAATTGCCGTCTTGATCTGCAAGGCTGAGAACAAGGGACTGATCCAATGTGCCTTCCTCATCGTTGTAAAGAAGCGGGTTTAAAGCGATTGATTTTAATGTCCACGAGATATTGCTGTAATTTGGGATAGTCCTGTATACTATCGCGTCGTTATCGGGGGACACTGAAGGGTAGCCATCTGATATGTATATACAATATTCCCATAGGTCGGCTGTCCCCGGAAAACTTAATGTAAATTGACCTGATGAACTGGCCGGTATGCTGTAATAGCCGGCTATTTTTTTGTTTGGGTATACTACATAGACATTCACAGGCACAAGGACCGCCTGTTCATTACCTCTTGTGATCCACCCGGAGATTGTGTTTGTTTCTCCTGGGCATTGCGCAATAATCTCGCTGTCTATTGATAAGTTGTATTTTATGTAAATGTACGTACTTGTGAGCCAGTTTGGAGTGCTTAATGAATCTGTTGCAACAATTTTGTATTTTCCATCTTTTGGTACATTTCCAGTGCCTATTGAGAACAGTTTTCCTCCGCTCATTGATACTTGATCTATAACATTACCCGAAAGGTCTTCAAGTGCTATTGTCCATGTACTTAACGGATCTTCATCTAATTCTCCTTGTACGGTTTCTCCCATTGTATAGATGTACTGTCTGGCTAATTCATTGTTAGTGCCGACACTGCTTATTGTTGGTGTGGGGTCGAAATATTTTAACGTATCAGCAACTTTGTTTGTTATTGTAATAGAGGAAGGGCTCGTTGTTTTTGCTTTAACTATGCAAAGTGAGGATGCCAGTAAAAAAATAATAATTAAAAAAGATAAAAATTTTTTCATTATTATCAACCTCCTTTTCTAAAGTATACAATGTTTTTATTTTTTATAAAAAGCAAATTTTTGTAAAAAATAAAGTCAGAGAGATATTGTTGCGTTTAGTGAGAATTTTTGATATTTATGGTATAATAATTTTGGTGAAAATGGCAATTTCCGTTAAGTTAATAGAAAAAAATTGGCGTAATTTATAATGGAGTATTGCAAATTTTTAGCGTATTTATCATTTTGAAAGGAGCGAAAAATGTTTACTAAAACACAATTTATCATTTGCTGGTGCGGAAAAT
The DNA here is from genome assembly GCA_034717215.1 of Caldisericota bacterium. Lineage (NCBI taxonomy): Bacteria > Pseudomonadati > Caldisericota > Caldisericota bacterium. Next base: position 947 of record JAYELD010000013.1, on the reverse strand, counting down.
GTTTTTCGGTTTATAATAAGAAGCAGTTAAATTTATGAAAAGAGGCGAGCAATGATTTTTTTCTTTACCCCTTCGGGCAGGACTATTCCCATTTCTCTTACTGGTACCCATTGCGGACTGATGTGCAACCACTGCAATGCAGAATACCTTAAGGGAATGTTAACGAAGGAACAGGCATTGAAACTCATCAAGGAAAAATCCCATTACTATACAAGTGCTTTGATAAGTGGCGGTTCGACAGTGGAAGGCAAAGTTCCTGTTATGCAGTATCTCCGCTTCATTAAGCAGCTTAAGCAGATGGGATTAAAGCTTAATTTCCATACGGGTTTTCTTGATAAATCAGAGTTAATAAAACTAAAACCGTATGTAGATAGACTGTCTTTTGATTTTATCTATAATGACGATGTTATCCATAATGTGTACCACCTTTTGGGCAAGTCAAAAGAGAATTACGAAAAAACTTATCTTTTGATGCGGCGTGTTTTAGGAGGGAGGATTCACGATGTGCCTTACGGATACCCTTCTACAAAAATCGTGCCTCATTTTACAATAGGGCTAAATGGCGGGAAAGTGGGAAAAGGCGATTTTGACACAATTGACGAATTGGCATATTTGCGGCCTACGCTTCTTGTGATCAATATTTTTGTCCCTACGCGTGAGACACCGTTTGAGAATTGTCCTGTTCCACCTCTCGAAGATGTGCAAAAGGTGTTAAATAAAGCTCACAAGCGGCTCACCCAAACGACAATGTTTTTGGGATGCATGCGGCCTTTCGGCAAGTACAGGGAAAGGTTGGACATAATGGCGTACGAAGAAGGCGTGAAGGGCTTTGTAAAACCTACAAAACCTTTAGTTGAACGCGTAAAAAAAGATGGTGAACAAATCACCACTGTCGAGGAATGCTGCGCCCTCATTTAAGTTTACGTCACACTGGTGCCAGGCACCAG
>JAYELD010000012.1 GCA_034717215.1 Caldisericota bacterium | reverse complement strand
TAAATTTAAGAAAAAGAAAAATTTGAAATTATGTTTATCGTGTAATGCTAAAGAGAAGACGAACGCTTAAAAGATATATAAGAAGGGAAAATCACCCCCTCTTATATATCTTTATTCTGATTCAAAATGTGCAGCGGTTAACGACCGGTGGATTAGCCTTATCCCCGTAAAAGAGAGATAAAAAGTAAATGAAGTGAATAATTGCGGGAACTTTTTATCTCCCTTTTCGGTGGCTATATTTACCTGATTTTGTGCGGTTAAGCGATAAGTAAAAACATCCATAAATAAAATATTAAAAGGAAAGAAATATTTTCTTTATGTAGTTTTCACCTATCGCCAGGGAAGGATCATCTTTTTTCTCCTGGTATTTTCTTCTCCCGGCGTTTGTAGAAGCTGGCACCACAAAAAAGCCCTACACTTAATGCCTTTGTTGCAATTTTTTGTGGTGATGAGTCTTCTATAAACGCCACCGTTGTCGTACATATAAACTATTAGGATAGTTTTAGTATTTTTTATCTGTTCTGCCCGGAGTGTAGGCACGCAGACAGATAAAAAATATTTAAACGTAAAAGAACAGTGATCAGGAAGAGGGAGGGAAGGGAGGGGAGGCATTCGATTATCAGAAGTAGAGATTTTCCCTTACGATAAGAAGTATCTCATTTAGCCCGCCATTTGTATTTTTATAAGGCGAAAATTGCTTTTTGTCTTAGAAAAATACAATGCTTTTTTTGTTATACATAACAAAGCTTTATCGGATAAAATAAACCCTCATATATTTCTTTTTAGAATGTCCGATAGAGTCTTGTTATGTATTGGCAGACTTTCAATTAAACTTCTTAGCAAAAAAAGCTCCTGGCGGGCGGTCGTGGGGATGAGATGATCAGAAGTTATTTACCAGGAAGTCAATAAAAGCAGCTTAATAATCATTTTAATAAAATACTGGGGGAGAGAGGAAAAGAGGTCATCTACAATCGATTTGCTGATTAGGAAAAAATTCATTTAAGCTGGACCTATTTCAATAATTTTCCTAATGGTTATTATATTCTAGGTGGGAGATTATATGAAATGGTGGTTTTCACCATTTCATATAATGTTCCCGGTATTTGTGAAGTCCCACCTTGGCGGGATTTTGGGAAAGCGTAGCTTCCCACAAACATCGTATTAGGCGTAGTCTCCACAAAATTATTTCACGATTACTACTGTTCTACCAACTCTACTCGCCGATTCTTTGCACGGCCTTCTTCGTTTTTGTTAGAAGCCACGGGGGCCAAAAAACCAACACCATGAGCCTCAAGTCGCTTTGCATTTATATTGTATTTGGAAATAAGTTTAGTTACCACAGCATCAGCACGAGCTTGTGAAAGTTTCATGTTGTAAGTTAAACTACCTACATTATCCGTATGACCGACAACATGTAATTTAAGTTCGGGATTCTGCTGAAGGAGTTTGGCAATCTCTTTAAGGGCTGGTTCAGACTCAGGCTTTACCTCTGCCTTGTCCGTATCAAAGTAGATACCGTAAACGGCTACGTGACCGGTCCTGGTTATGTCCTTTGCCAATGCATCCGCATTTACTGTTACCAAACCAGTCTCCATAGGATTAACCTCGATAATATCAAGTTGAATTACTGGCCAGTCATACCAACCCAAAGACACACAAAGAGCTACATATACATCTCCCTCTGGACTGGATAGTTTTGCGGATAGATAACGAAAATCTTCTTCGCTCTGTATATAGTATTTGAAATCATCTTTCAATTGGTTAACTTCCATATACAATTGATCAGTCCACCACCCTTCAAGATCTCTAACAGTGCCGGCAAATAAAATCTCAAAACCAGCCTTTTTAAGAGATAACTCATAGTTGCGGTAGATCTCAAGTGTTGAGCGATCCTCCGGGGCCTTGTATTGAATCCGAGTTACCTTTCCTTCCAGTCTTTGACTTTTTGACAATTTCCTCTCTTCATCAAGTTTGCCTAAGGGAAGAACATACTCATCAAATTTGTTTACGTCGTAGTATGTGATAACTGCACCAGCGAAACGAGAGATTAAGGGATGGTCTTTGCTTCCCTCAATATCTTTATCCTGGGCAAAGGCAACGCTGGTTGCTAACAAGACTACACATAACAGAGAAAACACCACCTTACTCTTGCCACTCATAATAATCACCTCCTTTCTTTACCGCAGTTTTGCCTAGAAATAACCGAACTATTTCGTTTATGTTTCCAAATTGGCATGTTTTGCGAATCATTTTGTTTATGCAAGACTCTAGGTGAAGTTTCGAAAAGTAACCACTAATTTTCCTTGTAGAATATCTTTATAGATTCTTACACTTATTATAACTAATTTTATTAATTTTACAAAATAATAGTTTATATATAAGTGAGTGTACGCCTTGAAGATAATGGGGTCAGGTCTTGAAATATAACATTTTTGACCCTTCTTCATTTTTCAGCCCAGAATATTGACCGGCTGGTTTCTTTTTATCGTGCTTCTTTAAAGACAGGGAAAATATTCGCTATTGATTTTTATACCGCCAATATTCTTGGCTGCCTAAAAGATTATGCAAACATCAGAGTTTTCTTTCCCTATTGGTTGTGCAGGAGAATAACACAGCAGGGTGAACAAGAATTAATGTACAGGTATAAAGGTTATAAGATTACCAGGGAAGAGATTTCCGATAGGAGCGGGGAGATAAATATAGTGGTTTGTTTAGCCGGAAGATAGTGCAGGTTTCAGATGGAGAGGTTTTTGTGGTGTGAAGTGAATTCAAATAAATGGTTCCACATCCCATTTTTTTAAAGCTTTCAAGAGGGCAGTTAGAGCAAAAAAACCGCTATTATTTGCCCCGGATCATCATTAATAGATATTTTATAGAGATAATTTGACATTCTCCAATATATGCAGTATTATATCTAAAAATGTAGTTAGATTATATTAATAATTGGAGAGACTCCTATGAATGCAAGAAATAATCAAAAGCAT
>JAYELD010000011.1 GCA_034717215.1 Caldisericota bacterium | reverse complement strand
TCTTTGTCGTTAATGTCATATACTGCAATATAGATGCTCTTCTCTGCTGAATCTATGAGGGCCTCAATCTCCCCTTTTACTTCACTGCTTTGCTCCGGCAAGAACCAGAAGCTGATTGCAGAATTTTCTGCAGGGCCGATGTTATTTTCTTCAGGACCAGTGCCCTTAACAAAGAAAATAAAAATAAATACTAAGATTACTGCAGACACTGCAAATAATTTGTTTATTTTCTTAAGATTGTTCTTCATTTTCCCCCTTTTTATATTTTACCCCCTTACAAAAGATTTCCAAATTATTTTGAAGGTTTTGTGTTAATGTTTTGATTTTCACTCGGGATCGCCTTTTAAAAGGTTTCTTTTGCCTTTGCGAATACCGCATAATTGAATATAATAAATGGCAATCTTTTATACTAAAAAGATAATTATTAAAGGAGATTTGATGAATATAATCACCATAGTGGCTATAGCAATCGGATTGGCAATGGATGCGTTTGCGGCTTCGATTTCCAGCGGAATAGCAATAAAAAACTTGAAGGTAAACAATTCCCTGAAGATTGCATTGTTCTTTGGATTTTTTCAGGCCTTTATGCCTTTGGTCGGATGGCTTTTAGGTATCAGATTAAAATATTTGATATCAGGAGTAGACCACTGGATAGCTTTTATACTCCTGAGCCTTATAGGATGCAAAATGATTTACGAAGCAATGAAAGAAGAGCAAGGAAGGAAGATAATAAATCCTTTAAATATTTATGTCCTGCTGGGTTTATCCGTTGCTACAAGTATTGATGCATTGGTCATTGGGGTAAGTTTCGCACTGCTAAACGTTTCCATCGTAATCCCTATAATAATAATTGGAATAACAACATTTATTTTATCATTTAACGGCGTTTTTATAGGGGATAGATTGGGAAATTTATTTGGGAAAAAAGTTGAAATCGCAGGAGGGCTTATATTAGTCGGCATCGGAATGAAGATACTACTGGAACATTTGCTCTAAAACATAACGACACAGCAAAAGAATTTGTAATGCAAAGAAAAAAGGAGGAAAGATATGGAACCTATAGATTGCGAAGATCTTTATAATGACGGACGGCATTATGATTTGGAAAACAGGAATTTTACAGAAGATATTCCGTTTTATTTAAAACAAATTAAAAAATACGGCGAGCCGGTTCTTGAACTGGCATGCGGAACAGGCCGTATCACCATCCCCGTAGCAGAACAGGGAATACAGATTACCGGCCTGGATATATCAGACCCAATGCTTGCCTTCGCTAAAAAGAAAGCAGCATCAAAAGATATTCATATCGAGTGGGTTAGAGAAGATTGCCGTAATTTTAAGTTAAATAAAAAGTTTGCGCTTATTCTTTTGCCGTTCAATTCAATAGCGCATATTCACAGTCTAGAGGGCATAGAATCTTGTTTTTCCAACGTGAAAAAACATTTGAAAGACAACGGCAGATTTATCATTGATATTTTCAATCCTCGCCTTGATATCCTGTTGAGAGACCCTTCAAAGCGTTATCCTGTCACCGAATATCCTGACCCTGATAGCAGAGGCATCGTTACCGTAACAGAAAACAATATTTATGACAGTGCCACCCAGGTAAACAGAATTAAGTGGTATTTTCATACTGAAAAAGAGGAGTGGGTAGAAGAGCTTAATATGAGGATTTTCTTCCCACAAGAGCTTGATGCGCTTTTGCATTACAACGGATTTGAGATTGAATCTAAATTTGGCACTTATGATGAAACACCATTTGAAACATCCTCGTTAGTACAGCTTGTAATAGCACGCCCGAAATAGCAATTAAATATTATGGTATATCATTTTGAATTTTGCCACGATAGATTATAATATGTGCGCAAGTAAAGTGTAAAAAAGGAAGAATATGAGAAAAAAAATATTAGATATTGTAGGAAAGGTTGATTATCCATATACCTGTGCGATTGTGAATAACCAGAGGATGGGTTTCCTTGATGAAATAGAAACTCCATCTTGTATAACAGAGTTTCTTTCAGTTGAGAAGGGAGAAGGAAGAAGAACATATGAAAGAACATTAGCATTTTTAATTTCGTATTGTGCAAAAAAAATAGATCCATCATTAAACGTATCAATAAAACACTCATATGGAGATGCACTTTATGGAGAGGTAGAAGGAAATCATAATGGAGATATTGTTCTCAGAATAAAAGAAGAACTCAAAAAGCTCATCAAAAAAAACGAAAAAATTGTCAAATACGAACTAACCAAAGAAGAAGCAATGAGAAGGTTAGATATAGATAAAAGAACAGATGACCTTAGATTGCTTAAATATGTTGCGAAAGATACAATTCCTATATACTCTATTGACGGACACTCTGTATATTTTGCAGGACCATTGCTTCCAAGAACAGGTATGATAAAAATATTTGATATTGTCCCATATTCACCGGGATTCCTCCTTTTGCTCCCGGATAGAAAAAATAGCAAAAAAATATGCCATGTAAACGAAAGCAAAAAAATATTTGAAACTTTTCAGGAATCTAAAAAGTGGGTAGAAACTCTCGGAATAAGATACGCGGGGGATTTAAATGAAAAAATAGTAAAAAGACAAGTTTCTGAACTGATAAAAGTACAGGAAGCACTGCATGAGAAAAAAATATCCAACATAGCTGATATGGTTAAAGACGGCAAAAGACTTATTCTTATTGCGGGACCAAGCTCTTCGGGAAAAACAACATTCGCAAAAAGATTAGAAATACAATTGAAGGTAAACGGGCTAAATCCCATCATTCTCTCAACAGATAATTACTTCATAGATAGGGACAAAACACCAAAAAACGAAGAAGGAGAGTTAAATTACGATTCTTTTGATGCAATTAATCATAAACTTCTTCAAGAACAACTTGCAGCTCTTTTAAAAGGAGAAAAAGTTAGCATCCCGAGGTATAACTTCATTAAAGGAAAAAGTGAGCTCTGGCGAAAAATAAAAATCAATAAAACGGGGATAATAATCGTAGAGG
>JAYELD010000010.1 GCA_034717215.1 Caldisericota bacterium | reverse complement strand
CCCACGCCACCAGAAAAAACTCGTATCGATATGATAATACTTTCGGGAGGAGGCTATCCGCATCCAGCATACCAAATGGTAAATGTAATACGGTCTAAATGTAAAAAACTTAAAGCAATTATCCCGTTGTATGCAAAAAGTGCTGCCACATTAATGGCTCTCGGAGCTGATGAAATCGTTATGGGCCCTCAATCAGAGCTTGGTCCGCTGGATATGCAGATGGAGCACCCTTTAATAGAAAATCTCAACATATCAGCCATAGAAGGATATTATCCTTTCTTGCACTTATACGAGAAAATGTCTTCAGATTTCTTTCCTCTTGCATTAAGACTTGCAACGCAAATTATAGCAACCACCGGGATAAAAAGAGAAGATGCTGTTGATATTGCGGTAAACACAACAACAAACTATATCACGCCAATTGTTTCCCAAATTAATCCAACCATCGTAAATATGTGTTACCGAGCTCTCACTACAGGAGAATCATATGCCTACAGTTTCCTCTACAAATATATGTTCAAAGATAAACCTGAGCAAGAACGCATAATGCTTTCAAAAACAACTGCACATGCATTAGTATGGGGGTTTCAAAATCATGGACAAGTAATTACACGAGACGATGCCAAATTCCTCAATCTTTACATATCTTACGGAGAAAATTACGATATTTTTAATATGATGTATGTCATAACGAAAGAAATGTTAAATATTCTTTCCACAAGTGCGACCGATAAAGCAATAAGAATAATCTCCACTGAGCAACTAAAACAATTACTTAATATTGATTCTTATCTCGGCTATATCACGTTTCTTTCATACAAGGCTTATTCACTCGTTCCTTCTCTAAAAGAATCACTTAAAAACGTTACAGATCCTAAAAAAATTTCACTTGCTTTACGGCAAGCATTAAGTCAGTCCGTAGCTATTCTTCCTCCCAATATGTCTGAAATAGAAAAAAACGATATTGCGCAAGTTTCGCTAGAACTTTTAGATAACATTTTCATCAAAAACTTCAAAGAAGAAAATGCTTTATACAGAGTCATATATAATCGCATAATCAGAGAAAAAACATTTTCCAAAAAAGTAGCAGAAATAATTGCAGGCAGGATAGTAGAGGCTGCAAAAGAATTATCAGAAACAATCGAGATAGAAATTGATAAAACACCCCCGGAGGTAATAAGTAAATATATCTTACAAATACTTGCATTCCTGCTCGTATATAATATTAGATTTTAAGTAAAAAGTAGTAAGAAAATCCCATCCCTGATTAACATAGGAGACAACTATATAAAAACTTTCTCGCCTTAAAAAAATTAAGAATATATAACTACCAGGCCCAAAGAAGAGAGTATCAGTATAATACAGGTGAATATTGCAAAGAATCTTCGGATTTGAATGACAATTCTTCCTTTTCCTACTCTCTATAATAGCTTTTTGCCTACTTTTAATTGACATATATTTTTAAAATGTTATATTCTGATTGCTATTAATAAAATCTTAAAAGGAGAATGACTCATGGAAAAAACAAAAGTAATTATTATGGGAGCAGCTGGAAGAGACTTCCATAATTTTAATGTTTACTTCAGAGATAATGAGCGGTATGACATTGTCGCTTTTACAGCAACACAAATCCCAAACATCGATGGACGAATGTATCCCACCGTACTTGCAGGTAGTCTTTACCCAAATGGCATTCCTATTCATCCAGAAACAGAGATTGTAGAACTTATTAAAAAGAACCACATAGACAAAGTTGTGTTTGCCTATAGCGATACCCCTCATGAATATGTAATGCACAAAGCATCAGAAGTAATGGCAGCCGGTGCAGATTTTTGGCTTATGGGGCCGGAGAGTACAATGGTTAAATCTAATGTACCTCTAATCTCTGTATGCGCAGTAAGGACAGGATGCGGAAAGAGTCAAACAACCAGAAAAGTGGTAAAAATACTTAGAGAAATGGGAAAAAGAGTAGTTTCAATTCGACACCCTATGCCATATGGAGACCTTTCAAAGCAAATTAGTGAAAGGTTTGCGACATACGAAGATCTTAACAAATACAAATGCACAATTGAAGAAAGAGAAGAATACGAACCGCACATTGATTTGGGTGCAATAATATATGCTGGTGTAGATTATGAAAAAATCTTAAGAGAAGCAGAAAAAGAAGCAGATATCATCATCTGGGATGGCGGAAACAATGATATACCCTTTTATCATGCAGATCTACAAATCGTTGTAGCTGATCCTTTGCGGCCAGGACATGAAGTAAAGTATTATCCCGGAGAAACAAATTTCAGAATGGCAGATGTAATTGTAATAAATAAAGAAGACACAGCCCCTATTGAAGCAATTGAAGAAATAAGGAAAAATGCAAGAGAGCTCAATCCAAAGGCAGTTCTCATTGACGCAGCATCACCTACATACGCCGAAGGTGCAGAATCAATTAAAGGAAAAAGAGTAATAGTAATAGAGGATGGTCCAACAGTCACACACGGAGGAATGAGTTACGGGGCAGGATATGTAACAGCCATGAAATGGGGAGCAAAAGAAATAATATCTCCTTATCCTTACGCTGTGGGCTCAATCAAAGCAACATATGATAAGTACAAACAGACAAGAAATGTTTTACCTGCAATGGGATACAGTCCAAATCAGACAAAAGAGCTGGAAGAAACTATTAATAAAACACCAGCAGACCTTGTCATAATCGGCACTTCAATTGACTTGAGAAGAGTTGTGAAAATCAACAAACCAGCAGTAAGAGTCACCTACGAACTTGAAGAAATTGGAAAGCCCGACCTCGAAGACATAATTAAAGAGCGGTTTGGAGACAAATAATGTCAATAAATCTCAAAGGTAGATCATTTCTAACAATTAAAGATTTTACACAAGAAGAACTCAAAGAAATTATAGATCTGGGAGAACGTCTAAAGCTTGACCATTACGAAGGAAAAGATGAAAAGCTCCTTGATGGAAAATCTATTGGTGTAATTTTTGAAAAACCCTCCACCCGCACAAGAATCTCCTTTGCAGTTGCAATCTTTGAGCTTGGTGCCCAGGCACTTATCCTGGACACATCAAATATGCAATTAAAACGAGGGGAAACAGTAGCAGACACAGGAAAAGTTCTTTCTAGATACCTGCACGGTGTTGTAGCAAGAGTTTATTCACATAAAACACTTGAGGAGTTAAGGAATCACGGAACAGTACCCGTAATAAATGCTCTATCAGATTTTTCACATCCATGTCAAATTATGGGCGATCTCCTTACTATTAAAGAAAAAAAGAACAAGCTAGAGAAGATAAAAATTGCCTATCTGGGCGATGGGAATAATGTATGCCATTCCCTTCTTTTTGGTGCAACAAAATTTGGCATGAACATTACAGTCGCTACCCCAAAAGGATACGAACCCAAAAAAGATGTTCTAAAAGATGCAAAACAGTTTGCAAAAGAATCAGACGGCTCTGTTCTTATCACAAATAATGCTGAAAAAGCAGCAAAAGATGTGGATGTCATCTATACTGATGTATGGGCATCAATGGGAGATGAGGCACAGCACAGTAAGCGAGTAAAAATAATGAAACCATACCAAATAAATGATTCACTCGTTTCAAAGGCTAAAAAAGATGTCATCGTAATGCACTGTTTGCCTGCCCACAGAGGAGAAGAAATCACCGATTCAGTGATTGATGGAATTCACTCTGTTGTTTTTGACCAAGCAGAAAACAGGTTACATATCCAAAAAGCAATTCTTACACTGTTAATATAATAAAAGGGGCTTTTGCCCCTTTTATTTTTCAATTAAATTTTTACTCTTAAGACTCCTCGACAACAGAAAGCACTTTCTTTAAGAACATTTCTTCCGGTAAAGCACCTTCAAACTGTACTTTCTCATTTATTACTACTTTTGGGACAGAATAAACATTATATTTTTTAGACAGTTCGGGAAATTCATTGGCTTCAATCATTGCCGCCTTTATCAGTTTGTTTTCCATCGCAAGCTGATGTGCAGTTTGTACAGCTTTAGGACAATGCGGACAAGTTGGAGTAATAAAAACAAGAATCTCGACAGGAACTTTTATATTCCGAACTGTCTCTTTCGATGCCGGAGAAAGTTGCGTTGTTCCCTGAGAAACATTTACAATATCCTCCAGTAAACTTGAAAATTCATGCCCTGATGGAATCCCATAAAAAATAATGTTCTTATCACTATTTTTTCCTTGGAGAAATAGTGCACTAATTTCCTTTACCCCGTATTCTTTTTCTTTGTCTTTGTCATCTTTATAAACAGTCAATTTTATCTTATCCGAGATCTCTGAAACTTCTTTAATAATTTCTTCCGTATACTGAAAATATTGACTGTTAGCAACTGTAACTTTGTCCGAACCCTCATTTTCTAAAAACAATACAAGCTCCACTGGATCTACAAGGCTTTTGTCAAACAACTCCTTGATGTACTGTACATCTTGTTTCTTTAATAATTTTTCCACTTCTTCACCTCTCCATCAATTTTATATAATTTTCCGCTGAAAATTCAGCAATTGCCCCATCTCCTGCCGCTGTAATAACCTGTCGTAAAGGTGTATCTCTCACATCACCTACAGCAAAGATGCCAGGCACAGACGTCTCTCTATTGTGATTCGTTTTTATAAATCCTCTTTCATTCAATTCTACAATTCCTCTAACTATTTTGCTATTTGGCACCGTTCCTATGGCAGCAAATATGCCATTTACTTTTAAAACTTTTTTTCCCTTTGTTTTAACATTTTCAATTTCCAATCCCTCTACCATTTCGTCGCCAATAACATGAGAAGGAATAGAATCCCACTGAAACACTATTTTATGATTTGCAAAAACCTCTTCCCGAAGAGCCTTTACAGCGCGTAATTCTCTTCGCCTATGCACGATGATTACTTTATTTGCAAATCGCGTAAGATGCAAAGCATCAGTAATTGCCGTATCACCACCACCTACAATTGCAACATCCTTTCCTCTAAAAAAAGCTGCATCACAAGTTGCACAATATGATACACCCTTTCCTCTAAACTTTTCTTCTTCAGGAACAGGAAGTTTTACAGGATCTGCACCAGTAGAAATAATTATTGTCTTTGTTCTGTATCTTTTGTTTCCTGCCGTCGTTACGACGAACAGCTTATCTTCCTTGCTAATTTTTATTCCCTCTTCCGTTACAATTCTTGCACCGAATCGAACGGCCTGTTTTTCCATTCTTTCTACAAGCTCGGTTCCACTTATCCCACCAGTAAATCCAGGATAATTATCAATCCGCTCGCTTACGGCAATTTGTCCACCTGGAGAAAGTTTTTCAAGAATTATCACATTTAGACCGCTTCTTCCTGCGTAAATACCTGCAGTAAGCCCGCCAGGCCCTGCCCCTAGAATCATCATATCCCATAACATATCCGGTATTACCTCTACTTGTTTCTCTACCACAGGATTAGTGAAAAATTCATCCATAATGCCTCCTTTTTTCAATAAATTATAACTAGAGCAGTATAGTTTATTTTTTTACTTTGTCAAGACTTAAGCGTTCTTTTTAGACGAGACGAAATTTCTTGCCAGATTCTTTCGATATTATAAAATTTTCTTGTATCTTCCGTCATTATATGAATTATAAAATCACCATAATCCATAACAATCCATTTACCTTCTCCTCCGCCTTCCTCGTTAAGTAGATTAATTTTCTTTTCTTTAAGCCTCTTTTCTAATTCCTCTTCAATTGCTTTTGCATGTTCGCTTGCTCCTGCAGTACAAATAATGAAAAAATTTGTTAAGGTAGTCATTTTAGTAACATCCACTACTTTAATCTCATTACCCTTTTTTTCATCAATTACTTCTGTAATAAAATCTAACACTTTTTTGTTCTTCAAATTGCCTCCTTTTTTCTTAATTATACTACAGGTCGTATTTTAAAAAAATATAAGATTATGCTATACTGCATTGAAGAATAACATTATAATTTAAAAATTCAAACATATTCCTAAGTTGAGGACGGCAACTGTATGATAGAAGAAATATTAAAAAAATTAAAGGATACAGAGGGAGTGCTTGCCATAGTACTTACAAATAAAAAGGGAAGTTTGTTGTACAACATTTCCAAACTGGATATCGCCCCGAAGATACTTTCCGGTCTAACCGTATCACTTACGGGTTTATCAGATGAAATTTTACAAGAGTTAAAAATGGGAAAACTCAAAAATACCACACTAAATGGAACTATAGGTAGGCTCATTATATCGTCCTTAAATAATGGAAATATCCTCTTTGTTGGTATAGAAAACACAGAAAATAGAGAATTCATAGAATCTGTCCTTTCAAGCACAATAGAGGATTTAAATAAAATAAACTATTAAAAGGAGCACAAAATATGGATAACTTTTATCTCACAACTGCCATTTACTATGTAAATGATAAACCACATATAGGGTCCGTGTCCGAAGCTATATCGGCAGATATTATTGCAAGGTTTAGAAGACTTGAGGGTAAGGATGTGTTTTTTTCCACCGGCACAGATGAACACGCCCAAAAAATTGAAGACCGTGCTAAAAAAGAAGGTATTGATCCACAACTCTTCGTAAATAAAGCAAGTAAAACATGGAAAGATCTATTCAATATATTTGGCATTTCCTATATAAGATTCATAAGGACAAGCGATGCTGATCATATAAAGATAGTCGAGCATTTTTTCCAGACACTGTACAATAAAGGAGACATATACCTCGGAGAATATAAGGGCTGGTACTGTGCAAGAGATGCCATGTTCCTGAAAGACTCAGATTTAAAGAATGGGAAGTGTCCAATCTGTGGAGAAAAAGTACAAAAAATAAACGAAACAAATTATTTCTTTCGCCTAAGCAAATATGAAAAACCACTACTTAAGTATTATGAAGAACACAAGGATTTTCTGCGCCCAGAATCTCGATACAACGAAGTAATAAATGTAATAAAATCAGGGCTTCAAGATATTTCAGTCTCAAGAAAATCTTTCAAATTCGGCACGCCTGTGCCATTTGACAAAAACCATACCATTTATGTCTGGTTTGACGCATTACTAAATTATCTTACATCTATCGATTTTTTAAAAGATGAAGAAAAATTCAATAAATATTGGCCTGCAGATCTACACCTGGTAGGAAAAGATATCACGCGCTTTCACGGAATAATATGGCCTGCTATGCTTATGAGCTATGGATTACCTCTCCCAAAGGAAATATTTGCCCACGGCTTCTGGAACCTGGAAGGAGAAAAAATGTCTAAATCAAAAGGCAACGTAATCAATCCCGTAGATTTTGTAAAAGAATTTTCAAAAAAAGCAAGAATAGACATCGAAACAGCTGTTGATGCTACACGTTTCTATCTTTCAAAAGAGATACCTTTTGGGTTAGATGGCAATTTTACAATGGATACTTTCTATAGGCGATACAATTCTGATCTCGCCAATGATTTTGGAAATTTAATTAATAGAACTACTACAATGCTATATAAATATGAAGACGGGATAGTCCCTGAAGAAATAGTAAGAGATGAAAAAATAATAAACTTTATTAACGAACAAGAAAAGATATACATAAAAGAAATGGACAAATACAATTTTTCCCAGGCTCTAGATGCCGTTTGGAATATAATTAACGCACTAAATAATTACATTCAAACAAAAGCTCCATGGAAACTGAAAGACAATCAAGACGTGCTTTCATCCATACTTTATACGTTACTTGAAGGAATAAGACACATTACCATACTCCTTACACCATTTATACCGTTTACAACAAAAAAAATATTAAAAACATTTCAGGACGATTCTATAAGTATAAAAAAAATGGGATGGGGGCAATTAAAAACTGGTATTAAAGTAGAAAAATTACCCCCAATCTTTCCCCGGTTAAAGAAAGAAACAGCAGACGAAGAAAATGTTGAGGAAGAAAATTTTATTTCGTACGAAGATTTTGCAAAACTTGATCTGAGAGTAGCACAAATTATTGCAGCAGAAAAGATACAAGAGTCGCAAAAACTCATAAAACTCCGTATTTCGCTCGGAGACGAGGAAAGAACGATTGTGGGGGGGATCGCCCTGCACTATGAACCGGAACAATTGATCGGGAAAAAAATTATTATTGTAAAAAACCTAAAACCAAGAAAACTTATGGATGTTACTTCTTACGGAATGTTGTTAGCTGCAAGTGACGAAAATAATCTTTCGCTTCTTATCCTTGATAAAGAGATGAAAGAAGGATCAAAGATTAGTTAATGTATATAGACTCTCATGCCCATCTGCTAAAAAAAGAATATGGCAATAACTTAAAATTTGTCATTGAGGATAGTGAAAAAACATTATTTGCTGTAAATAATATAGCATACAACATGAAAAGCTCAAGAGAAGTAGTATCCCTCTCTCAAAATAACCCTCTATTTGGCAGTGTCGGAATACATCCTTATGATGCATTCCCCATTGATAAACCATCTGAAGAAGAACTTGCTACCCTCGCATCCTATAAAAAAATTATTGCAATTGGAGAAATAGGATTAGATTATTTTAGAAATATCACAAGTTTCTCCTTACAAAAAAAGATATTTAAAAAACAAATCATCATTGCTAAATCTCTAAACATGCCGTTCATAGTACATTCAAGAAATGCGTTTGATGACACGATTTCAATAATTACAAGTGTGGGCTACTTGAACGGCGTGTTTCATTCATTTGACTACGGCCCAAAAGAAGCAAAAAAAGTTATTGATCTTGGCATGTACATATCATTCTCTGGCATGCTTACATTTAAAAAGAGAGAGAATTTAAGGGAAGCAGCAAAAATAGTACCAATCAATAAAGTTCTGTTAGAAACAGATTCTCCATATCTTGCCCCTGTGCCTGAGAGAGGCAAAAAAAACTTACCTATTTTTGTAAAATACATCTATGCGGAATTTGCAAATTTAAGAAACATTTCACAAGACGAGTTACAATGTATAATTGTTAAAAACTTTAAAAATATTTTCCAGAAAAGCAAAAAAATATTAATGAAAAAGGAGGCATTGTGTTTAAAATCTTAAAACACCAAAAATTAGGCCCTAAAATGCAACTTATGAAATTAGATGCACCTTTTGTCGCAAAAAAAGCAGAAGCTGGCCAATTTGTGATTATACGCGTCTACGAAAAAGGAGAAAGAATCCCTCTAACCATCGCTGATTTTAATAGAGAAAAAGGCACAATTACTATAGTATTTCAAGAAATTGGAAAATCAACACACTTTCTTGCTACTAAACAAGCAGGTGGCTACATCTCGGATGTATTAGGCCCTTTGGGAAATCCCACAGATATAGAATATTTTGGGAATGTCATCTGCATTGGCGGAGGTATAGGAGTTGCGCCAGTTTATCCACTTTCAAGAAAGTTGAAACAAAAAGGTAATAAAGTAACATCTATTATAGGCTATCGTTCAAAAAATTATGTATTCTGGGAAGACGAAATGAAAAATGCATCTAATAAAGTCCTTCTCGCAACAAATGACGGAACTTACGGAGAAAAAGGGTTTGTCACTGATATACTGAAAAAACTTATGGATGAAGAGAAGCAAATTGATAGGATATTTGCTATTGGGCCAGCTATAATGATGAAAGCAGTTGCAAATATGACAAAAGAAAGGGGAATAAAAACAATCATAAGTCTAAATTCAATAATGGTTTGTGGTATGGGAATGTGCGGTGCATGCAGAGTAACCGTCGAAGGTAAAACAAAATTTACCTGTGCAGATGGTCCTGATTTTGATGCACATCTCGTAGATTTTGATATACTAATGAAGCGTCTAAATACATATAAGGATGAGGAAAAAATCTCCTTTGAAAAATGGAAAGCGGAGGTAGACTACTATGAAGAATCTTAATAAAAAACAAGTACCAATGCAAGAACAATCTGCAAAAGAAAGAAAAAACAACTTCAACGAAGTTCCTTTAGGATATTCAAAAAAAGAAGCTTTGTTAGAATCTTCACGTTGTTTACAATGCCCCACACATCCTTGTATTGAAGGTTGTCCTGTACATATAAATATACCAAACTTTATAAAAGCAATAAAAGAAGATAATGTACAACTTGCTATTGATATTATTCATGAATCCGATTCTCTTCCCGCAGTAACTGGCAGGGTATGTCCTCAGGAAGATCAATGCCAAGCTGTTTGCATAATGGGAAAAGCTGGAGATCCTATTGCAATTGGAAGACTGGAACGGTACGCAGCTGATTGGGATCTGCAAAATCGGAAGGAAGGAAAAATTAAATTACCAGCAAAAGGAAAGTTAAATAACAAAAACGTTGCTATTGTAGGATCCGGGCCTTCAGGTCTTGCTTGCGCTGGAGACCTTGTTAAAAAAGGTTATAACGTCACTGTATTTGAAGGATTCCACAAAACTGGAGGGGTACTTATTTACGGAATACCTGAATTCCGTTTACCTAAATCAATCGTCCAGGAAGAAATCAATATGTTAAACAAACTCGGCATAAAAATTACAACAGATGTACTTATTGGAAGAACAATGACTATTCCATCTCTCTTAAAAGATGGGTTTAGTGCAGTATTTATAGGAGCTGGCGCAGGATTACCAAGCTTTATGCATATTCCAGGGGAAAATCTAGCCGGGGTTTATTCAGCCAATGAATTTCTTACAAGAGTCAACTTAATGAAAGCATATAAGTTTCCACAATATGATACACCAATAAAAATAGCTAAAAGAGTTGCCGTGATTGGTGGAGGTAATGTTGCAATGGACTCAGCAAGAACCGCTCTTCGCTTAGGAGCTGAGCATGTTTCCCTTATCTATAGGCGCTCCAGAAAAGAAATGCCGGCAAGAAATGAAGAAATACTTCATGCAGAAGAAGAAGGAATAGATTTCAGACTTCTTACAAACCCTATACGCTACATTGGCAATGAAAAAGGATTTGTCAAATCTGTCGAATGCATAAAGATGCAACTTGGTGAAAAAGATAAATCCGGAAGAAGAAGACCTGTTCCTATAGATGACTCTAAGTTTACGCTGGATATGGATCAGATAATTGTAGCCATAGGAACAACACCTAATCCTATTATTCCAAGGACAACAGCAGGATTAAAAACAGGACGTCATGGAGTAATATGGGCTGACGAAGACGGAGCAACTAATATAAAAGGAATATTTGCAGGAGGAGATATCGTAACAGGTGCTGCAACAGTCATTACCGCAATGGGTGCAGGCAGATTAGCTGCAGCTTCAATTAATAAATACTTGAAAGGTAATATATAAAAATGGAAGAGGCACTTTTATACGAGATGCTTTCAAATAGCAAAGTGCAGTGTAATCTGTGCCATTTTCGCTGCATAATTCCTGAAAACAAAGCAGGTATTTGTAAGGTACGGATAAACAATAGAGGTAAACTTTACACAATACTTGACTCGTATGCTTCCTCTGTTCAGGTAGACCCAATTGAGAAAAAACCACTTTTCCACTTCCATCCCGGGACAAATGCACTCTCTCTTGGCACCTGGGGTTGCAACTTTCGCTGCAGAGGATGCCAAAATTACGATACTTCACGCTTTTACCCAGCAGAAAAAAACATTAAAGATATCAGTGAAGAGATTAGCCCCAAAAAAGCAATTGAACTTGCAAAATCATATGGAGCAAAAGGCATTGCATGGACATACAATGAACCTACAATCTGGTTTGAATACACGCTAGAAACAGCCAAACTTGCAAAAAAAGAAGGGCTTTACACTGTCTACGTAACAAATGGCTCCATAACAAAAAGAGGATTAGACCTAATAGGCCCGTATCTCGATGCCTTCAGCGTAGACATAAAAGCATTCTCTAACGAAAACTATAGAAAGATCACCCCAATTTTTGATTGGCATAAAATATTAGATACGATCGTCTATGCAAAAACTAAGTGGAATATT
The DNA here is from genome assembly GCA_034717215.1 of Caldisericota bacterium. Lineage (NCBI taxonomy): Bacteria > Pseudomonadati > Caldisericota > Caldisericota bacterium. Next base: position 3,253 of record JAYELD010000010.1, on the reverse strand, counting down.
CATATCGAAGTAGTTACAAACATTATACCAACCATCAATGATAGTGCCGAAGAAATGCAAAAACTTGCAAAATGGATAAAAAATAACCTTGGCAAAGAAACACCCTGGCATATAACAAGGTTTTTCCCATATCTTGAGCTTTCCCATATTCCTCCGACTTCTATTAAAAAACTTGAAGAATTACACGATGTTGGGCTGAAAGAAGGCCTTAGCTTTGTATATGCAGGAAATATATTAGGGCATCCTTACGAAGACACATACTGCCCGCAATGCAAAAGAAGGGTTATAAGTAGGCGCGGATTTAGTATTACCGAAAACAACGTGCACAATGGTAAATGTGATTTTTGTGGAAAGGAATTAAATATCATTGAATAAAAAAAGAAATATAATCACAATAGCGGGATGGATTTTTGTTATATGTCTTATTATTTTCAGTTTTATTAACAAAGCAGAAAAACCTCCTGCAACAGCTGAATTATACACAATGAATACAATCGTGGACATAAAAATATATGGTGATAATAAAGAGGTAATTTTAAAAGAAGTCATTAAAAAAATAGAAGAAATAAACAGCTACATAGACGGTTTTTCTCCCAATTCGGACATCTGCAAAATAAATGAAAATGCAGGTATAAAAAATGTAACCGTGCATCCCGAAACAGTTGCAATAATAGAAAAAGCAATAGAACTTGCACATAACACCAATGGAGCGTTCAATCCTCTAGTCACACCTCTATCACAAATATGGGGATTTAGAGACAAAAATTATAGAATCCCATCTGAAAAAGAGATCGAAGATGCTTTAAATCTCACTGACTATAACGACATAATAATAAGCAAGAATATTGTTTTTTTAAAAAAAGCGGGAGAAGCCTTGGATTTAGGAGGTATTGCAAAAGGATATACTTTAGATTGCTTAAAAGAAATTTTAGATAAAATGAATGGAGAAAGAGCTCTTATCAACATTGGAGGGAATATTTTACTCTACGGAACTCTTCCAGGCAAACAGTGGAAAATTGGCGTAAAAAACCCAAGAGAAGACGGAATCATCGGTACTCTAAATATTGAAGGAACTAAATTTATTTCTACTTCCGGCGATTATGAACGTTTTTTCATTAAAAACAACAAAAGATACTGTCATCTTATAAATCCATTTAATGGACACCCGGCAGATAAAATCTTTTCAGTTACAATTGTATCAGACAAAGGATACTATGGTGATGCACTTTCTACTGCTTTTTTTATAATAGGAAAAAATGAGGCATTGCAAAATGCAAAAAAATTTAACGTTGATATTGCAGTAATTGACAGTGATTTGAACGTGTTCTGCAGCGAAGAATTAAAAGATTCTCTTATACTTGAAAATGGAAAAGGGTGACAAGCTTCTTGCTTTAATCCTTGTAATAATTTTTATATTTGCAATTGGGCAATATACTTTTGTAAGCATAAGTAAGGCAAAAAAAACAATCGTTATAAGAAGTGATGGAGAAATAGTGCAGCAAATACCGCTAAATGAAACAACAGAAATAATAACCACAATAAAAAGCAAAGAGGGAACGATTACTATGCAAGTAAAAAACGGAAAAGTGCATATTATTGAGTCTACTTGTCACGACGAACTGTGCATAAAGCAAGGATGGGTCAGTAAAGTTGGTGAAAGTATAGTTTGCTTGCCTAACCGCATATCAATTTCCATCGTAGGAGAAGAAAAAAATGAAATCGACTCGATCACATATTAAATTAAAAGAACTCATTTATCTATCCATTCTCATTGCGCTAGGTATTGTATTAAATCTGATAGAACCACCTATATCACCAATACCAGGTGCTAAACTGGGGCTTGCAAACATTGTAATACTGCTCACATTACTTTTCTTTGGAGAAAGCGAAGCAATTATAGTTGCACTACTCAGAGCTATACTCTCGGCATTTTTTAAAGGAATGCTTCATCCTATTCCTCTCTTTACAAGTGTAGGTGGTAGTATAATGGCGGCTATTGCTATGATACTAGTTTATAACCTGTACAGAAAACATTTTAGCATAGTAGGCATAAGTATAATAGGGGGAATAGTAAACAATTTAGCCCAGTTTTTTATTATACTATATATCACGAAAAATAGTGCTCTCTGGTACTATTTACCAATTCTTCTTTTTTTGGGAGGAATAAGCGGGTGGGCTATTGGATTAATTACTAAAATACTTTATACTAAAACGAAAACGGTGGTAAAAAATGGATCGTAAGAGATTTTGGTCAATGATGCTGTATATAACCATTGGTGCAATATTGGGAACAATATTAGGCATAGGGCTAGGAAAGGTTTTTCCAATGTTAAATAACGCTGTTTCATTCGGATTTTCACCTTTTACTTTAAATCTCGTAATAATGGATATCACTTTTGGAATTACCTTTTATCTAAACATTGGCACCGTCGTTGGTGTAATATTATTTTTATACCTCTTCCTGGTAATATGAAATTTATACTCGCATCAGCGTCACCCAGGCGAATTAATCTTCTTCAGAAATGGCGATTTGACTTTGTTCCAGTTGATTCACAATATAACGAAAAATTTTTTGCTTACAGTCCTTCAGTAACTGCCATGCTAAATGCATACAATAAAGCATTTACCACACATAAAAAATATAAAAATAGTATCGTTGTAGGAGCCGATACCATAGTAGTAATAGATAATAAAATCCTTGGAAAACCAAAAAGTAAAAATGAATTAAAAAAAATGCTTCAACTTCTTTCAGAAAAAGTGCACCGCGTAATCACTGGAATTGCAGTTATTAAAAAAGAAAAATTTATGATAAACTTTATAGAGACAAAAGTGAAATTTAAAAAATTGTCTTGTAGTGAAATTAAAACATACATTGCTACAGGAGAAGGATTAGATAAAGCAGGTGGCTATGCTATTCAGGGAGCTGCTTCGAGTTTTGTGGAGGGCATAGATGGCCCAATAGATAATGTAATAGGTATTCCAATAAATCTTTTAAAAAAATTATTAAAAAATTAGAGAGGTGAAAAATGGGATTTTTTAACAAAGAACTGGCTATTGATTTAGGTACCGCAAACACTGTTGTTTATATGAAAAATAAAGGTATTGTGCTAAGAGAACCGTCAATTATTGCACTAAATGCAAAAAACAAAGTTGTTGCTGTAGGAGAAGAAGCCAAACGAATGGCAGGAAGAACCCCATTTGTAATAAAAGTAATACGTCCATTACGTGATGGCGTTATTGCAGATTTTGATGT
>JAYELD010000009.1 GCA_034717215.1 Caldisericota bacterium | reverse complement strand
GCGCAGCTGCTGTATACTGCAAAAGCATCAAACCAGAATTAAGTCCCGCATCTTTGATTAAAAATGCAGGTAAACCTTCACTTAATGCGGGATTCAATAATCTATTTATTCGCCTCTCCGTAATACTGCCTATCTCAGACGCAACAATGCCAAAAAGATCCATTGCAAAAGCAACTGATTCACCATGAAAGTTGCCCCCGGAAAGAACATCATCATCCTCCTCAAATACAATAGGATTGTCAGTCACTGCATTTACCTCTTTAGTTAATGTATCTTCAATAAATTTTAAATTATTCAGAACAGCTCCATACACAGAAGGAATGCAGCGAATAGAATAAGCATCTTGTACTCTGTTTACTGAATTTATTAATTTGCTCCCGATAGTCTCGTTTAACACGAATTTTGCTACTTCTTCCTGGCCTGGGTGAAGTCTTACCCTCTGAATTCTTAAGTCAAAAGCTTCTTTTCTTGCACGCAGTGCCTCCATAGAAAGAGAAGCAGCTTTAAGAGAGACAAAAAAGATATATTTTGCTTCAGTTAATAAAAGCGACGCAATACCTGCTTCTACCGCTGTTCCGTTTATTAAAGCCAACCCTTCCTTTGCCTTTAAACCATTCAGTGGCTCGATATCTTTTTCTTTTAAAACAGGCAACGCATCTTGAATTATCCCATTCCTTATCACTTTGCCCCTGCCTATAATAAGGAGAGCAATATGTGAAAGTGGGGCTAAATCTCCTGATGCCCCCAGGGAGCCATACGAAGGAACATACGGATAAATCTTGTAATTCAACAGATCAATAAGCTTTTCTATTGTAATTCTTCTTATGCCGGAGTATCCCCTCGCAAGTGAATTTGCACGTACTACTATCGCTGCGCGAACCTCTCTTTCGGAAAGAGGTTCTCCTATTCCTGAAGCATGGCTCTTCAAAAGGTTTTCCTGCAGTTTGGCAATATCTTGTTCGCTTATAACTCTGTCATAAAGTTTACCAAATCCAGTAGTTACACCATAAATAATCTTCCTCTTTTTTACTATTTCTTCTACATATTCAGAAGAAGTATTGATTTTATTTAACGCCTCTTCTGCCAACCGAACTTCTTCAAAACTATCTGCAATACTTTCAATCTCTTCTAAAGAAAGTTTTTCACCACTAATTTTTATCATAATATTTACCCATTGAATCCTTTAGTTCAAATAAGCTTCTTATAAAAGGTGTTACTGGTGGATTTCCATTTGGCAAATAAAGAACAGGGTTTACTTTCGCACTTAAGGCTCCATTAAAATCCATTAAAATCGAATCCCCAACATGTACGGCTTCTTTCGAAAGTACATGAAATGCCTCACAAGCAGTAAAAAATATTTTGGGCTCAGGCTTACGCATTTCTACTTCATCAGAAAAAATTAGCATATCAAAATAGTTTAAAATTTTGAACTCCTTCAGAAGTTTCTTAAGAACTCTACCAGGTGTTCGCCCTGTATTTGATATAAGAACAAGATTATAATTGTCTTTAAGCTTTTCCAGACATATATTGATATCGTTTTCAATAAGCACTGGCGGGTTATCAAGATCACATTCTGTATAAAATTTTAAGATTGATAGAAACTGTTTATTAGAAGGATGTGCGTTTATTGTCGTAAACAGGTGCTGAAGTTGTGCTTCCGGAGTAATTGCCCAGTCATTTTCATTAGATAGATGTTTAAGAGATTTATCAAGTTCGTTAAAATAATCTGCTATTTTTCCTCGATACTCATCGGGAAGATTAAGCGTTTTTAATATAAAATCGGTTCGCTTTAAATCTCGTTCCCTTTCATTATCTTTTTTGTCTGTAATCAATGTATCCCATAAATCCAGAGTAACAAGTTTTATCATTTTGAAAATTCCCTTTCAAATTTTCCAATATCAGAAGTTTTGCCTACAAGAAACAAGGAATCTCCTTCGAAAATTTTTTCCTCAGCATTAGGGGAAACAATTATCTCACTTCCTTTTTTAATTGCTATCACCGTTATTCCAAATCTGTTTCTCAAGGAAAGCTCTTTCAAGCTCTTTTTCAATAGCTTTTTAGATACCTCAAACTCAATAATATCAAATTCTTTTGCTATTGAAATGTAGTCAAGGATATTTGAAGAAGTAATTTTATTCGCTACCCTGGTGCCCATATCCTTTTCTGGAAATACAACTTCCTTCACTCCGATCTTTTTTAAAACCCTTCCATGTACTTCACTACTCGCTTTTGCTATAATATTAGTAATTCCCAACTCTTCTAAAACAAGGGAAACAAGAATATTGGATTGAACTTCCCCTATTGCAACAACAACAACATCACAATTTTTGATACCTGTTGCCGCAAGAGCTTCTGGATTGGCTGCTTCAACAACTTCAGCAAAACTCACTTCATCCTTAATATCGTCAACAAGATCGGGATCTTTGTCAAGAGCAATCACTGTACATCCTAATTCTTCAAGATGTGTAGCAACAGCTGCACCGAATTTCCCCAGTCCTATTACTCCAAACTGTTTTTTCATAATTATTGCCTCCTAACCTATGGCTATATCCTCTTCTGGATAGCCTATATGCGGGGTTTTTCTTCTCCCCATCATGCTAATAACTAAACTCATCGATCCTACTCTCCCTACAAACATTGTAACAATAATTACAAAACGCGAAATAGATGAAAGATGTGTAGTAATACCTGTAGAAAGACCTACTGTCCCGAATGCTGAAATTACCTCAAACAAAACTTGTAAAAATGTAAACTCGCCACCTTGCACAAAAAGAATAACAAGAGTTGCAACAGCAATCACAAAAATGGCAAATCCAAATACAAATACCGCACGCATCAAAGTTCCCTTTTTTATCGCCCTCTTGCCTATAACCACGTCTCCTTTTCGTCTTATGGAATAAATAACTAATCCTGTAATAACAATAAATGTCGTAGTTTTTATTCCACCTGCTGTACCTCCAGGAGAACCTCCTATAAGCATAAACCATGTCAAGATAAACTGAGTAGACTGATTAAGATTTTTTATAGCCACTGTACTGA
>JAYELD010000008.1 GCA_034717215.1 Caldisericota bacterium | reverse complement strand
CGGAGACGGCAATCATCTTCCCTCCTCTTAGAATGGCTGCTGCCGGCTTCAGAGATGATAACCCCGAACACCTGCAAGCACTCAGAGAAGCGCTTGTCAATCTTATTATCCATACTGATTATTTTAGCCGGGCAAACCCAAGGATTAGAGTATTTTCAGACAGATTTGAATTTTTTAATCCCGGCTCACTCCCCAAGAAAATAGAATACATTCTAGAAGAAGATTTTTCTCTACCGAGAAACCCTATAATCGCCAAAATATTCAGATTTGTTAGATTAGCGGAAAGTATAGGCAGTGGTTTCCATAAAATGATTGAAGGATGGGAGCAGCATTATGGATTAGAACCGGTAATAGAGGGAGATTTTGATTATTATAAAATTACTTTTTCAACTACCCAGAAAACTGTGGAGAAAACTGTGGAGAAAACTGTGGAGAAAATACTTGACGCAATTAAGCGCAATCCTAAAATAACACAAAATGAACTTACGGAAATTGCGGGGCTTACAAGAAGAGGTGTTGAGTGGAATCTGGCTAAGTTAAAAGAGAAAGGAATTATTAAAAGAGTCGGTCCTGCCAAAGGCGGCCATTGGAAAGTTGACGAGAAATAAAAAACGAAGAATAAAGAAAAGATACCCATATAAATTTCCCTCTCCCTTTCTCTTTCCGTCATTGCGAAGTAAGCCTGTCCCCCTTATATAATTTTTTTCCCAAAAAAGAAGGAATTTTGATAACCAATGTAGTATATAGATAACATAAAAAAACCAAACTTTTTTCAAATTATTTTCAATTATTTTCGCAATTATTGCCATACAGTAGTCGTAGCACTGTGATATAATTATAAAGAATATCTAATTTTAATTAAAAAAAGTAGTTAATGGGTAAAATTTTAAATGAGCGATTATTTTGTATTAGAGATATTTCCGAAATTAGGTTTATCTTTTACTCCCATAGAAGGCCAAGTGAAATTTAATTTTCAAGATAGAGAATGTTTTATAATTACAGAATATAAATCGGTTGAATTTAAAATTAATACTGGTACAAAGAGTTGTAATATTATTCCGCAATATAACCCTGTTAATCTATATGTAGAATGCCAAAAAGATGATATAGAAAAAGGAAACCAGTTTATCATTATAGAAAGAATTTGTGACATTTTATCATTTGCTACTGCAAATCATATTGCATATTTTTTACCCAGACTTAGTGAATATTCTTATGTGTCAGGTTGGGGTGTAACTAAAGTTATACCTTCTAAAAGTTTTTCAGAAAAATTAACTCATAAAGGCTCTAAAAGTACTTTTCTAAATGTTAATGGAGTGACTAATATTATTCAAAAAATATATTCTTCTCCATATAAGGAAAGAATATTAGCTTCTATACATATGAATAGATTAGCTAAATATAAATCTTCCACTCATATTACAGAAGCATTAACAGATTGTATTAATTCTTTAGAGGCTTTGTATATGCAAGAGGTAGAAAATGGGAATTATCAGGGTGAATCCGACCCAAGCCTCATTCTTCTTACGAAGAAATTAAGAAGAAACAAAACAAAATGTGTAGAATATTTTCTTAAAAAATATTCTACACGTACGGATAGTTACAAATTTGCAAGCGGGAAGGATCCTTATGCAATACGTTCAGCTTATCTTCATAGAGGAATGTTAATTGAACCTGCAAGCAAAATAATTGTTCCAAAAAATTTAAAAGAAGCGGAAGAATCTTTCAAATTTAATAATTTTTATGCAAGTGTTTTTTCGGCTATTTATAATTTTGTAATGAATAAAGATACCAGGGATTGGGTAGAGCAAAACATAAAAATATAGTTAATTAAAAAGGATAAAACCTAATAATATGAACCAATTTAAAACAGGGCAAATTGTAGAAATTAGAAAAAGACTTTGGCGGATAGATTCAATTTATAAAAATGAATTAACCGCCACATCTATTGATAGTATTAATAATTTTCAAAAAAGATTTTATATCCCACTTGAAGATATAAAATTAGCAGATACGAAATTACCATCTTTTGATAAAATTGGAGAACTATCCAAACAAGAACTTTTAATAAATGCGTATCGTATAAGTTTGATTCATGGTTCTTCTCCTTTATTAAGCTTGCAAAGAAGTACAGTTATTCCGGTTAATTTCCAGTTAGTGCCTGTTATTATGGCTCTTAATTCTCCTCGAGTACGAGTACTAATCGCAGATGATGTTGGCCTTGGAAAAACTATTGAGGCTGGCTTAATTATTAATGAGTTAATTGCCCGTCAATTAGTAAGAAGAATTTTAATAATATGTCCGGCTAATCTTAGGGAACAATGGCAGGAAGCATTATCTACTTTTTTTAAATTAGATTTTGATATTATTAGCTCGTTGCATAGAAAATATCTAGAAAAAAGTCTTCCTATAGGTTTAAGTCCCTGGGAGTATTTCCCTAAACTAATCACTTCAGTAGATTACGCTAAAACAAAAGCAAATAAAAATGAAATATTAAATCATGATTGGGATTTAATATTAATAGATGAAGCTCATTTATGTGCGCGTCCTCATCTTTCCTCTAATTACTCAATAACCATGCAGAGATGGGAATTATTAAAAGCGATTTATCCCAAAACAAAACACTTATTGTTATTAACTGCTACCCCGCATAATGGATACACGGATAGTTTTTCCAGTCTAATTAAAGCTTTAGACATACAAGCCGTTAGTGATAATAATTTAAATTTTATTAATAGAGAAAAAGCAAAAAAACATGTTTGCCAAAGAAGAAGGATAGATGTGGAAAAATGGTTGGCGGGGGAGGGGGAAAGTTTTAACCCATTTCCAAAAAGAGATAAAAAAGAAGTCCATATCAAATCATTATCTTTCCGCGAAGAGAAAATATATAATAAGCTGGATTTTTATGGCAGAGAAATGATGAAATTAATAGATGTAAAAAATGTACAGCATATAGCCCAATTTACTATTTTGCATTTTCTAAAAAGAGCACTCAGTTCTCCTTATGCCCTAAAGAAATCTTTAATCAATAGAACCAATAAATTAAAAATTATCAGTGACGAACCTGAAATTAAAATCAATGATATTAGAACATTGATAACAGAAATTGACAATCTTGAAAATATTACTTCTGAACAAGCATATCTCAGAATCGAAAGGACTACCATCAATCAGCAAGTATCAGAATTAGAAATAAAGATATTATCAGAAATTTATGATGAAGTTAAAAAGATAAAACCGAGCAATGATACAAAATATACTAAACTTATCAAGGAAATAATTCCTGAATTATTTAATTATGCTGATAAGATAATTATTTTCACTCGATATAAGGATACCCTTGACTATTTACAAAATAACTTAGAAAAAGATATACCCAATGCTAAAATATTAGGTATATTTGGTGAAATGAAAGCTGGTCCCCGGAAAGATATATTTACAAAATTTGAGGAAGCGGAAAAGGCAATTTTAATAGCAACTGATTGCATATCAGAAGGAATGAACCTTCAATATTTGTGTTCCCAAATTATTCATTATGAATTACCCTGGAATCCTAATCGATTAGAGCAAAGGAACGGGAGGGTAGATAGATTTGGTCAGCCCGAAGAAGAAGTTCACCTTCGCACCATTATAATAGATGGTACTTTAGACGAAACTATATTGGCGAAAATTATTGAAAGATCTGATCACATTCGGGAAGAATTTGGATTTTCCCCTCCGTTTTTTAATAATGAAAGCGATATTATTAAATATCTGGTTAATGTAGGTAAATTACCTTATACAAGAGATAAAAAAGGGGAAATAAGACAGGGCACCTCACAGCTTAGTATTTTTGATGTTAATACCGAAAGAAGAGAATTACAGCAAAATAGCAATGCAGTTAACAAAGAAGACGTAGAAGAAGAAATATTGTTTAATCAACAAATTACAAAGATTAAAAACGAATCTTTTTATGGACAAACAGATATTAGACTACCGGATATTGAAAAAAAATTAAAACAAACAGAAAATACCTTTGGAAAAAAAGAAGAAATTGAGAAATTTATACGTAGTGGCTTACAATTATTTGGCTGCAGTATTCAGGAGAAAAGTGATCAAGTTTACCGAATTATATTAAATGATAAACGTCTTATATTACCAGGGCGATCAGATAAAATAGATGATGTGACTTTTGATAAAAATTATGCTGCTCGAAATCCAAAAGTTGAATTAATCGATCTTAGCCACCCTTTAGTTAATCGGTTAGTTCAATTATTAAAACAACAAATCTACCTTGAAACCAGCAATCATTATGGACGTATCGCTTACAAGATAAGTAATTCTATTGATAAACCAATTGCCATATTTAAAGTACTTGTAAGATGTGTAGTGGAGACTGAACCAACATCAATTATTGAAGAAATATTAACTTTGGGTTTTTATGTTTATAATGAAGAAATATTAACTTCACAAAAGGTGGAGCTTTTTGAGAAAAGCGAGCCTTTACAAGGAAACCGTACAACTCTGGAGGTTAAAGAAGATATTCAGGAAGTATTTAATAACAAATATTGGGAAAAGGAATTAACTAGAATGATTGATAATTATCTGAAAAAAATAATAAAGGAAAGAAGTAATTTGCTGGAAACATTTGATAATACAAACCTTCCTGATTGGCTTCAAGGAGTTACCAATGTTTCTTATGCGAGTCATGATATTTTAACTTTAACCATGGGGTATCCGGTATGAATTATCCGAGTATAGAAATACAAAATTTATTATCTGAAAATCTTTTAGAATCTTTGGGACAAGAAAATTCTCGTCATAGGTTTACACAGCCTGAAAGTTTTTCTTGGGAAAAATATTCTATACAAGCAAATAAAAAAAATAATGCAGATCAAATTGCTGGTGCTTACGAAAATCTAATTGCTCGTTGGGACTTATTATCATCAGATTTTCCCTCTATGAATCTATCAGATTTAAGGGAAAAATGGATAAAGTATTTCTTCTCTCAATTCGGATTTGATTTACAATATCAAAAAAGTGCTATTGGAGCAGATAGTGGAAACAAATTTATTCTGTCCTATCGCGGATGGGAAAGTGCAAATGCACCTATAGTGCACTCTTCGTCCTTTCAGCAGGATTTAGATGATAGGTTAAAAGAAAAAACTAGTAAATATAGCCCTCATGATACCTTACAAAGATTTTTAAATCAATCCAATTCAGATTTGTGGGGCGTGGTAACTAACGGTAGATGTTTAAGAATTTTAAGAGATTTTAGCCACCAGAGCAGGAAAGCTTATATTCAATTTGATTTGGAGATATTATTTGAGGGTCGCCATTATGAAGACTTTCGAATTTTATGGAGGTTAATACATCCAAGTAGATTTATACCAAAAGAAAATGAAAAATGTATATTAGAAAATTTGTTTGAAGAAAGTAAAAACGCAGGGGTAGCGATAGGAGAAGATTTAAGGAAAAATATAAGTTTGGCAATTGAATCTCTCGCAAACGGGTTTTTACTCGCAACACCAGACTTATTAAATAAATTAGTGGATAATAATGAAAATTGCATGCAATTTTATCAGCAAATTTTACGAATTATTTACCGAGTTTTATTTTTATTTTATGCTGAGCAACGAAGATTGATGCCTACGAGAAGTACTTTATATGCCCAGGAATACAGCATGTCTTCTTTAAGAGATAAAATTGAAAGAGGCGAAACAATCGATGAAGAACAGTTTGATTTATGGGAAGGATTAAAAGCAACATTCAATATGGTCTATCATGGTGTGCAGGAATTAGGAATTACGCCTTATAATGGACAATTGTTTAATCCCGATTCCGTTCATTGGTTAATTAATTCTCAATGTCGAAATGATAAATTATTAATTGCAATTAAATATATGTCGTTATTCGAAAAAGAAGGAATAATACACCGAATTAGTTATATAGAATTAAACGTTGATGAGATTGGAGCAATTTATGAAAGTTTATTAGAATACATACCGAGAATATCTTCTAAGGCAGAGACCTTAGAAAATGGTAATAATAAAAATAAACACAACTCCCAAAAAGAAATTTCACCAAATACTTTTTTCCTTGACCCCCGAGGTACTTCCCGTAAAACTTCTGGTAGTTATTATACCCATCCCGGATTAGTGAATGCTTTAATAGAATCAGCTTTAGTACCAGTAGTGGAAACGAAAATAGAAGAAGCAGGTCCTAATAAAGATAATCAAGAAAAAACATTATTATCTTTAAAGATATGTGACCCTGCTTGTGGAAGTGCTGCATTTTTAATTGCTGCTACCGAATATTTAGGTGAAAAGCTGGCTAAAATTCGCATTCAGGATGAATATCCAACCGATACACAAATACGACATGCTCGCCGAGATGTCTTGAGGCGTTGTATATATGGAGTAGACCTTAATCCTATGGCGGTAGAGCTGGCCAAGGTTTCCCTATGGTTAACTGCTGCAACTAATGATTTACCGCTCAATTTTTTAGACCACAAAATTAAATGTGGAAATAGTCTTATTGGTACGACCCTGGAATTAATCAAAAAAGGGATTCCTCCTGAAGCATATTCTCCGGTAGAAGGCGATGATAAGAATATTGCAAGGAAAAGAATGAAAATTGCCCGGGAATATTATAGGAGAAAAGAACAGGAAAAAAATCAATTGGTGTTTAAGCATGTTCGGGAACTCGAGAAAGTGCAGACTTTTCAAGTAATGGACTTATCAGAAAAATACGGGGAAGATAGCACGCGAGAACAAAAAGAAATTGAAAAAGCATATAAAAAACACAGAGAAGATTATGCTTTTATAAGAAGTAAATATATTGCAGATTACTGGACAGCTGTATTTTTCTGGAAACATAATGATGATAAAGAAAATTATCCAACACCGATGATGTTAGATTACTTATTAGAAAATGAAAAAATTCAATTGGCCGGGAAATTAGAAAATAAAATCAAAGAAATTGCAGAAGAATATAAGTTTTTTCATTGGTATCTTGAATTTCCGGAGGTTTTTAAAAAAGGTGGATTTGATTGTGTGTTAGGAAATCCGCCGTGGGAGAAATTGACAATTTATGAAAGAGAATTTTTTGTAGGAAAAGATGATACAATAGCCACAACACAAAAAAAATCAGAAAGAGAAAAATTTATTACTGGATTAAGAAAATCAAATCACCAGCTTTATATGTTATGGATCCGTGAACTGAGGAAATTTTATAAAGTTTCATTATGGTTTAAAGAAAGCCAATATTTTACACTATCAAATACAGGTGAATTGAATACATATCCTCTTTTTACAGAGTTATCTCGAAAAATTTTAAATGAGAATGGCCGTGTAGGAATAATTATAAAATCAGCCTTGGCCAATACAATAACTTATAAAGATTTATTTTCAGACTTATTGAAGAATAAAAATTTAGTATCTTTTTATGACTTTAAAAACTGGAAATTTCTTTTCCCAAATGTCGGTTTTCATGAAAGATTTGCTTTATTGACATTGAGTGGCAAAAACACACCAATACAAAATCATCTTTTTGCGTTTGAATGTTTAGATGTTGATGATATAAATAATGAAAAGATATATGCATTAGATTTCAATATGATAAAAAAATTTAATCCAAACACAGAAACATGTCCTGTTTTCTTGAATAAAAAAGATATACAAATTGCTCAGAAAATATATTCAAAATTTGATGTGATAGTTAATGAAAAGAAAAATATAAATAATTGGGGCATTTCGTATATTAGACAAATCGATATGTCTGGTGGTTCGCATTTGTTTAAAAATAAAGAGGAGTTACAAAAAGAAGGATTCTTATTGGATAGGAATATTTTTATAAAGGATAATAGAAGTTATTATCCTTTATATGAAGGAAAATATATCCAAAATTACGATTATCGATTTGCTAGTTTCGAAAATATACCAGTTGATAAAAGGTTTAGCAAGAAGCCAGCGACGTATATCCCAACTTTAGGGCAAAAACAAGACTTAAGCTATGAAATAGAACCAAGATATTGGATAGACGAAAAAAAATACATTGAATTGAAACAGAAGTGTAACTTGAAATATCAATTTCAATTTTGTTGCAGACTTGTTACCAATGTTATTTCTAATGCAAGAACATGCATTGGTTGCATTATGCCAACGTACCCGGCAAATAACCTTTGTTTGATTTTAAATTTTGAGAGTAAAGATGTAATTGAATATAGCAAGAAGCTTGTTTTGTTTAATTCAATTTTTTCATCTTTTGTCTTTGATTATGTTGCTAGGCAAAAAGTAACAGCTAATTTATTGAAATCTGTTTTATGGCAGTTACCGTTACCACCTCTAACTTATTTTGACGATAAGAAAATTAATGATATTCTTTTAAAAGATTATATTATCGATAGGGCAATCAAGCTAATTGCCTGTACTTCCGGTACCAAATATTTAGGATCAATTTTAGGATACGAAGATGCTCCTTATGAATGGGATGAATCTGAAAGAGAAAAGATAAGAACGGAAATCGATGTTATTATGGCTTATGTTTATGGTGTGGGCTATGCTGATTTAGAGTATATTTTAGAAACATTCCCAATCGTTAAAAAAAGAGATATTGAAAAATATGGAGAATACCGTACTAAGAGATTAATTTTAGAAAAATATGATGAGTTAAAGGATAAATTTGAGAATTTATAGGAGGTAAAGATGACTAATTATTTTAATCCTTTTCTTGCCTATGAAAAATGTAAGCATGCTTACAAATCTTTTATAGATAGCTATCACCGGTTTACCAATTCTGAAATCGAAGCATGGGTTAAGAAAAACACAGAGGAAGGGCACCTTTTATGGCGAGAGCCGTTCCTTCAACTTTCCCGCCCCTTTATCAAAGGAAAGAGTCTTGAGACTTTTGTTTCAGACGGCGTTTTAGACGAAGGTGTTTTAAAAATATTTCGGTCTAATCTAAGTGATTTTACTTCCTCCCCTGTTTCTTTATACCAGCATCAAAGCGAAGCCATAGATAACATCTGCCAGAAAAAACAAAACACCATTGTTGCTACCGGTACAGGTTCAGGCAAAAGCTTTTGTTTTGGTATTCCAATTGTGAATGAATGCTTAAAGATGAAAAAAGCCGGTGTATGCGGAATTAAAGCAGTCATTGTTTACCCCATGAATGCATTGGCTAATAGCCAATATGAAGATTTTTCGGCACGCCTTGCCGGTTCAGGATTAACCGTAGCCAATTATACAGGAGATACGCTTTATACTGAAGAAGAAGCATTGGGAGAATTTGAGAAATTAACCGGGCGCAAAAAACCTTATGATTCTGAATTGATTTCCAGAGAGAAAATTAAAGAGAAAAAGCCTGATATTCTACTTACTAATTATCAGATGCTGGAGTTAATTCTTACCCGTTTTGAAGATAAAGAACTTTTTCCTCTTACACAGAGAGGTGTTTTTAAATTTTTAGTTTTAGATGAAGTGCACACTTATTCAGGAAGGCGCGGTGCTGATGTTGCTTGCTTAATCCGCAGGTTGAAGTGGCATACTGGAACCACAGGGAAACTTATCTGTATTGGAACTAGTGCAACGATTCAGAGCGGTGAGGATGAGGATGCGAAGAAAGTAATGGCTAATTTTGCCCGGAAGCTATTTGGTGAGAATTTTGTACCAGAGAGCATTATTGGTGAATCCTATGAAGATATTCCTCAAAGACTAACAACGTCTTTTCCCTCTATGGTTAAGGTTTCCAGAGAAGATATTGAAAAGTTTGACGGCACCTTTAAAACTGTTCTTAATTTAGCCGATAAAATAAATGGAACAAAAACAGAGGCTTTTGATATAGAATCTTTAAGCAAAATATTATCCAATAATCCAGTACTTTCTTTTCTGGAGAATTCATTAATTGAAGTTACTTCATTTAGTGATTTGGTAAAAAGATATATTAATAGTGAGCGAAAAGGAATTGATTATCAATCTGCAGATTTAGAATTAATTGCTGGCCTGTTTGTGGGTACAAATACGTTCGAGAAGGGTAGGCCAAGATTTTCTTTGAAAATACATACTTTTTTCTCCCAAGGTAGAGGTATTAATGGAACGATTGAAAAATCTAATATTACCTTAACTGATAAAGGGGATACCAGTCTTATTAGTAAAAATACTCAGCAGGAAATGACTGCTTTTCAGGTAGTATTCTGTCAAGCATGTGGCAAAGAATTCTATTACGGTTCTCGCATCGGTGATAAATTTATTCCTCAGGACATGAACTCTTCCAATGAAGAAGCTGAAGGAGAAACAGGTTATTTAATGGTTGGACATTGGAATTCGGAAGAGGTGCCTGTACCTGATAGATGGCTAACGCAAACAGGAAATGTTAAGGCAAAATGTAGAGAATACATACCAATTCATATGTATTTTAATAATAAAGATAATACTTTTGTTCAAACCGGTGGATTACCGGTTACTTTTATTCGTGAACCGTTTATGATTTGTCCGGAATGTGGCATTGATTACGACGAGCGTTCTCATGAACATAATAAGATACGTGTTTATGGCCGGGTGGGCCGGGCAACAGCATCAGATGTTTTAATTACAAAGAATTTAGAATCTTTACCGGATAAAGAGAAAAAAATTATTGCATTTGCTGATAATCGGCAGGATACAGCATTTCAGGCAGGCCATCTGAATGATCGGGGTCGGAGGATTCTTTTTAGACAATTACTGTATACAGCATTACTGCAAAAAGGGGAAACATTCGAAAAGTATTCGAAAATAAATAATCTAATGAATTTACCCAATACTGCAAAGAAAATTTTTGAACTAATAAAAGAAAACCATTTGAATATCAATTTAGATACCAGGACTGAAACATTGATCGATAGTGAAGATGAAGAAGATATTAGCGGAGACTTAGAACAGAATTTTCTTAAACATATTGAATATTGTATTCTTATAGAGATAAGTAGAAACACTAATTTTACACAACAGAATTTAGAGGATGTTGGTTTATTAAAGGTAGTGTACAAGGGTTTACGGTTATTGGCGTCGGATGAAAAAAAAGATATGATCTGGAAAAATATCCCAGAGATTTATCAATTAAGCGAAGAATTGCGTTATGATTTATTATGGGGAGTTTTGAGTATTCTGCGTAGACGCACAGCCGTTAGTCATAATTTTATTATTAATCCTAGGGATATTAAGAATGTCACGTATAGTTTAAATGAGGACAGTTTATTTTATCTGAGTATTTTTGGCAAAACAAGAGCATTTGCAGAACATTCTTTAAATGATCGATATAAATCTATTTGGAGTTTTGCTCATCCATTGTCGGCCCCTGGGCGGTTTGTTAAAAAATTTCTTAATATAGACTCTTCACATTGCACAGAATTAATGATAAAGCTGTTTGAATTACTTGCCAGAAGAGATATTAATGTATTAAAAGAGGATATTAATTTAAAATATATTCCTAGAGCATATCGGTTAAATTGGGAAAGAATTCGATTAGTAACCTCTGATAACAGTGTTCATAAAGTTTCTGAGAAGTCTAATATGGTATATGATTTTAAAAAATACGATAAATCTTTAACTGGTTTAAAACTTACAAAAAAGGATTTTAGCAGGCACTATTATCGTGAGTTATATACCATGCCGATTTCTTCCAGTTTAGTTATAGGAGCACAAGATCATAGTGGGCAGCTTTCCGGAAATAATAGGAAAGAAATAGAACATCAATTCCGGGATAACAAGTTGCCGAATATATTGGTCTGTACTCCTACTATGGAAATGGGAATAGATATAGGAAACCTATCTGCAATATTTTTAAGAAACGTCCCCCCGAGTCCAAGTAATTATGCACAAAGAGCTGGCCGCGCGGGAAGAAAAGGACAGGCTTCTTTAATTACTAGTTTTTGTGGAGCAGGCTTTGGCAGAGGCCCACATGACCAATATTTTTTCAAGTATCCAGAGAAAATAATTGCTGGTAAAGTTACTGCTCCAAGATTTTTAACCGATAACCAACGATTGGTTACTTCGCATATCCACTCAATTGTTTTAGAAACTCTATCAGTAAAACTTAAATCCAAACCTTGTGAATTGATTAACATAGCGGATTCAGATTTACCAATGTTTGTTGACATTAAAAAAAATTTAGAAGATGAAATAAATAACAATTCTCAAATCCTGCTTGACAACTCAATCCTGGTTTTTAAATCCGAGATGGATAAATATGATTGGCTGGATGAGAATTTTATTAAGGGCATCATTAGTAAATTTGTAGAGGCATTAGATCGTGCATTTGATGATTGGAGAAAAGATTATAAAAGGCTTCAAGAACGTTTAGATAAATTACATCAAGAAGCTCAACATCAATATCAACAAGACGCCACATTTGAATTCGGGCGTGTTACCAAACAGATGGATAGAATGAGGCGGGGAGATTCCGGTTACTACGTTTATAGATATTTAGGTTCAGTTGGATTTTTACCAGGCTATGCTTTTCCTGAAAATCATGTTTCTGTTAGTTATTTTGCGGGAACAGAAGAGAAGAAAATATTAAGAAGCCGTATTTTAGCGATAAGAGAGCTTGCACCGTTTAATACTATCTATGTGGATGGCGGTACATATAAAGTGAGTTCTGCGAATATGGCTATAGGAATTCCCTGGCAGAAAATAAAATTTTGTCCAGAATGTGAAGCTGTTTTATCGGGAGATAAGGTGAATCAAACTGCATGCCCACGTTGCGGTAATAATTTATCGACGGAACATACCATTGAAAATGTTATGCCAATGCCTGATGTAATTGCTACGCGAAGAAGTAAAATTGGGTCAGATGAAGAAGAGAGACTGCGTTCTGGATATGTCATTAAAGAATATTATAATAATAATTCTTCCAAAACAATTTCAGTTAAAGTTAAACTTGAAAATAAAATAATTATTTCTCTGGCTTATGAACATAATGGCAGAATTATAGGTATTAATAAAGGATTACGTCAAGATGTACAAGAAGGAAAGTGCGGCTTTGCTTTTTGTAATGCGTGCAAAAGCTGGATTAATGATAATGATGAGCAAATTAGCAAGCATTATGGCAATCAAGATAACAAAGGTGAGTGCCGGAAAAAAGGTACAGTAAATGACCTTATAAAAGGGGTACATCTTATTTCAGATGATATACATGATGTATTGACAATTAAATATGATTTACCCGATGAAGTTAAAAATCAGAAAGTTTTTGCAACCACTCTCATGCATGCTTTTAATAGGGCCATACAGCTTGCTTTAGAATTAGATGAAAGCGAATTAGGATGCTTTTTAAGGCCGGCTGTTACGGAAAAAGAAGATTACGAAATCATTTTATATGAGACAATCGTAGGAGGAGCCGGCGCGATTGAATCTCTTTTAGAAAAACCAACATTTAATAAACTTATTGCAAAAGCTTGTGAACTTCTACATATGTTTGACAAAGAAGGAGCTTGCGATAAAGCCTGTTATGATTGTTTATGTTCCTTTTTTAATCAACGTGATCATCAATTTCTTGATAGAAAAGTAATCTTGCCCTATTTGAAAATATTGTATGATAACAAACAAAAATTAGAATTTATAAAAGTTAATATTAACGAAAATCCAGAAAGACTAGAAGAATTAAAAATAAGATGTGACTCAAAATTAGAAAAAAATATTTTAGATCTAATTTATAAAGCGGGAATCAAACTACCTGATGATGTCCAAAAAATTATTTACGATAATGATGTTCCAAAAGTAAAACCCGATTTTTTCTATAAAGGATTGGGCTCTAAAGGTTTATGTATTTTTGTTGATGGACCTGAACATGAAAAAGAAAACACCAAGCTAGAGGATAAAGAAAAAAGAAGATGGCTTAAAGGGAATGGTTACCGCGTGTTTATTTTTGATTACAAAAGTGCTCCTGATTTTAAGGAGGAAATTGAAGAATTAAAAGCCCGACTATAAAAGTTATAAAAAAAATTAATTTATTAAAGTTAAATACTTATTAAATTTTTAATAGAGAATATAATATTCTCGGGAGGTTTTTTTGCTTTATTTTGCTTATGGTTCAAATTTAAATTGGGAACAAATAAAAAAAAGAGTTCCGTCATCATCTTTTTATGGAATAGCAAAGTTGGAAAATTACAGATTAGACTTCACAAGAAAATCAGTTAATCGTGGTTGCGGAGTTGCTGATATTGTTAAGGATGAGAATAAAGATGTTTGGGGAGCGATATTTCAATTCGATGAGGAGGATCTTGGGAAATTAGATAGATGTGAAGGATACAATCCAAATAGAGTTAAAAATGCATATAAAAGGGTTGAAAAAATGGTTTACCTTGAAGGCAAAAAAGATCAACCTATGACCGTGTATACATATGAAGTAATCGATAGGGAATTTGGAAAATATAAACCCAATAAAGATTATAAAAATCTGATTGTAACCGGGGCGAAATTTTGGGATTTACCAGAAGAATATATAAAATTTCTTGAAAATATCGAAACCATGGAAAATAAATAGAGTTAAAAGTATTTATTAAGGAGTTCAGTATGGATAAAAAAAGAAGTGACATGATTAACAAGCTAGAAAGTATTTTAAAAGAAATTGATAAAAAGATTTCACTTGCGAGCAACGGCTATTTAAAAAATGAAGAAGTAAAAGAACTTGTTATAAAAATTAGAAAAGAATTTGATAGCTTATTTATAAAGGATTCTATTCCACATCGGAGATATTTACGCCTTAGGGAAGAAAAAGATGATAAATGGTGGAAAGAAGAAAAAACAACTTTTGTAACCGAAAACAGTTCTAATTACCGTCGTTTATTTAATTGGCAGTACATTGTTAAAGATCTATTAAAAATATGTGATCCGGAAACGCTAGAGGAGTATACTTCTAAGCAGAATAATTACTATTACTCACAAGGTAAATTTTATGAAGCAAAGAGGATGGTAATAAAAATTATGAGAAGTGCAAATAAATCAATAGTAATTATTGATCCTTATCTTGATGATATCATTTTTAATTATATCGATTTAATTGATGAGGAAATAGATATTAAATTAGTTACCTCTCAAATAAAGAAAATATTTAAAGAATTATTAAATGATTTAAAAAATGTAAGAAAAAATATTGATGCAAGGAAATCAGAAGGATTTCATGATCGGTATATTATTATCGATGGAAAAGAGATATGGAATTTAGGTACTTCTATTAATTATATTGGAAAGAATGCTTTTCAAATAAACAAAGTTACTGAAGAAGAAATAATTAATAAAATAATGAAAGATTATAATTTATGGTG
>JAYELD010000007.1 GCA_034717215.1 Caldisericota bacterium | reverse complement strand
GTTTAAAATCAAAATAGGATATAATGAAAAATAGTTGAAGTGTAAACATAAGAGAGGAGGTGTTATCTGATATGGTTTTATCGGGCATAGAAATATATATATTAGCAGCATTGTTGGCACTCATAATTTTGGTTTTAATTCTTCTTGTGAGGAATCGCGCTACTGATTTACCGGCAAAGCTTGATTCATCTATTAAAAGTCAATTTCTTACCTTTCAAACTGACATCCATAAAGAGTTGGGTATGGCACGAGAAGCGGTAGCAAATTCAAATAATCTTATTTCAGAGCATACTGTAAAGACAATTGATACTATCAGGGATATGGGGACTACTATGCATAAACTTATCCAGCAGCAGGAAGAGGCGCAAAGATTAGGCCAATCTCTTAAGGATATTCTTCAGGCACCTAAACTTAGGGGCAATTATGGGGAGGTTATACTGGAAGAAATGCTTGACAGAGTTCTTCCGAAAGGTATCTGGGAAAGGCAATACTTAATTGAAGGCAGAGAGCAGGTAGATGCTATTGTCAAAATTAAGGACATAATAATCCCTATTGATGCAAAATTCCCTCGAGATGATTATTTGAAGTATCTTGAAGCACAATCTAAAGAGGAAAAAGCAGTGCATTGGAAGAATTATGAGAATGCCGTAAAAATACAAATAAAGAGCATTAAAAATAAGTATGTAAAGCCGGAAAAAGGGACTTCCGATTTTGCTCTTATGTTTATTCCTTCCGAAGCAATTTATTATGAAACCATAGCACAGAAAAATTATTTGAGTCAGCCATCTACAATATATGAATACTCTCAGGAAAACAAAGTTATTCCAGTTAGCCCCAATACGTTTTATGCTTTTCTGCAAGTAATAGTTATTGGTATCCATAATTTGGAGGTTGTTAAAGGGGCAAAACAATTACAGGATAGACTTGCCTCTCTTAGTAAATCTTTTGAGCAATTTTACAAAAAATATGAAGAGATTGGGAAGCAAATTGATAAAGCTCTCTCAGCTTATCGTGTAGGAAGTAATCATATCGAACGTTATAAACGACAGCTGGACAGTACACTTGGGTTGGAAAAACCAGAGGAAGATGTTGATTTGCCAGTAGAAAATTCAATTGATGAATAGGTTGAGACTTGTTTTATGAGGAGGTGACTTCATGGCATTAAACAAAAAAGTACTAATTTTGGAGTGTATTCCGATTAAAGATGCCAGGAATGAAGGTGTGATATTGAACGAGTTTATGCAATTAATATATGAGGATAAGGTAAATCTTGAAAGAATAAAATCAAAAACTGATTTAATTGAAAGGTTAAAGTTCAATAAATATAAATATATTCACATTTCTAGCCATGGAGTGTGTGATGAATACGGAGAGTGTTATCTGGAAACTCCAAACGGACTCATAACTACGGATGAATTTGACGAGACAAGTGGTTTTAAGGATAGAATATGTTTTATCTCAGCATGTTCTTTAGGAAAAAAGAGCTTTGTAGAGACTTTTTGGGCAAACGCAAAACCAGATATTCTTATTGCGCCTCAACGAGAGATAACTTATGTAGATGCTGCAACCTTCTGGATTTTACTTTATTATAATCACTTTTATTTGAAAAAGACATTATTTGCAAGTTATAAAATTGCAAGTGAATCCGTAAAAAATAGCGGAGCAATGCAATATTGGTATGCAGAAGGTTATGGCGATTATTAATAATGTGTGTATAATAAGTCTAATATTTTTTTAAACAGTAGATAGAATGAAAGGAGGAATTAATGTCACAGGCAAAAAATGGAGATACTGTTAAAGTTCAATATACGGGGAAGTTTGTGGATGGAACGACATTTGATACATCAGTTAATAAAGCGCCATTACAATTTTCAATAGGAAAGGGTATGGTAATTCCAGGATTTGAGAAGGCAGTGATAGGGATGAGTATTGGTGAATCAAAAAGCATTAAAATTCCTGCAAGCGAGGCCTATGGTCTTTATCGTAAAGAATTGGTCATAGAGATAAAAAAAGATAATATACCTGAAAATTTAAACCCTGCAATTGACCAGCAATTGGAATTAATCGGGAGCAATGGACAGAAGTTTATTGGCAGAGTAACTAATGTTTCCGAGCTAACTGTAACATTGGATGCCAATCATTTTTTGGCAGGCAAAGATTTATTTTTTGATATCCAACTTGTTGAGATTGTTTGATTAAGCATAATGCTAAAGGTTTTTGATTTGTGGATGTAATGTTTACTAATCCCGCATATTATATTGCTATTGTTTGATATGAAAAAGCAGAAGCAATCTTATACTTATGCAATAATTGCTGTATTACTATGGTCAACTGTTGCCTCTGCTTTTAAAATTTCGTTGCGATATTTAGACTTTCTTCAGCTGCTTTTTTATGCTTCTATTGCTTCAATAATATTTCTATTTGTTGTTTTATTGATTCAAAATAAATTGTATTTACTTAAAAGTTATTCACAGAAAGATTATTTACATTCTGCATTGTTTGGATTTTTGAATCCTTTTTTGTATTACATTATTTTATTTAAGGCTTATTCTCTGCTTCCTGCACAAGAAGCGCAGCCATTGAATTATACCTGGCCGATAATGCTTGTTTTATTATCGATTCCTTTACTTGGACAAAAAGTAGGACTCAAAAGTTTTTTTGCTATCAGTATTAGTTTTCTCGGTGTTCTTGTAATTTCTGTGCAAGGAAATATTTTAGGGTTCAGGTTTGCCAATTTAAATGGCGCATTACTGGCTTTGGGTAGTGCGGTAGTTTGGGCTTTATTTTGGATTTATAATACACGTGATAAGCGTGATGATATTGCTAAGTTGTTACTCAATTTTATATTTGGCTTTATTTATTTACTTATTGTGTTTCTGTTTTTTTCTAAAAGAATTATACCCGACATCAAAGGGTTTCTGGGAGCAATCTATGTTGGTTTGTTTGAAATGGGAATTACTTTTGTGTTATGGTCGAAAGCATTAAAATTATCTAAAACAACTGCCAAAATTAGCAATTTTATCTATTTGGTTCCTTTTCTCTCCTTAATATGGGTTCATTTTTTAGTTGGTGAAACAATATTATTTTCAACAATAATAGGATTAATTTTTATTGTTATTGGTATAGTTTTACAGCAATATAGAAGTCTGGCCTAATTTAATTTCTGTGTCTCTTTAGGAATTAAGCTTTATTGACTTCTAAAACTATTTAATGTAAACTAAATTAAAAGAGGGTATGTTAGTTATGCATTGTTTATTCAAATAAGATATAGGAGAGGAGGTATTAATTTAATATGAAACAAACGCTTAAGCCACTTTATAATTTTATAATTGGGATTTCGTATGCAATTACTATCATTGGTTCTATTACGTTGGCGCTTTATTTGCTCTCCCTTGAGCAAAAAGGTGTTATTGAAATAATTGCGATAATAGCCTTTTTTGCCCTGGCTTTATTTACTGTACTGCAAGGTATTCGTTTTATAAAAATGAAAATGAAGCATAAGTAGAAAAGTTTTAATAAATTTTGTGCATTTAGGAAGGAGGGTATTGTGAAAGCAATTAGATTGGTTGGTTCGTTAGCTTTTGTAGTTGGTCTTTTCACTGCAATTTTTATTGGTGTACCGTGGTATGTTTATCATGAGCCTATTTTGCCATGGTGGCTTAAAATTGCTATGTATTGTTTATTTGGTGGTATCTTGCTGGTTTTATTAACGTTAAGTGTTGAGCAGAAAAAGGAGCAAGCTTTTGAGAAGGAGACCTCTTATGAAGAGCTGCGTGCGGAAATATTATTTCAGAGTTCTAGCGAAATTCCTGGTCGAAATATTAAAGAGGTTTTAGGTATGGTTCAAGGACATACCATTTATGCTATCTGGATTGGAAGAGACCTTTCAGCTATTGTACGATTAATTCTTGGAGGTGAGCTAATCGAGTATACGGAAATGATGGGGAAGGCTCGTTCAGTAGCTATTGCACGGATGATGGCCCATGCAAAGGAATTAGGTGCTGACGCTATTATTAATGTACGCTTCGTGACTACCAGTGTAATTGGTAGTGCTGCCGAACTTTTGGCTTATGGAACTGCAGTTAAACTTAATGAGCTTAAATCTTAATAGATAAAAATGTAAAAGAGCAAAAGATTTTGTAGTATCAAGCAGGAACAGTTAACAGGCAATAATTCTTTGTGTAGGTTTCTATTCGGTTTTTAGAATGCCTATCAAAACTTCGGAGAGTTCTGCCTCTTTGATTTCTTTTTCTGTTTTATTTATATTGTATGGTATTCGTCTAATTTCCACTTGTTCTGCTACAGTGTCTATAATAGCACAGCTTGTTAGCCAGATGCCGTCACGTGGTTGTCCTACACTTCCCGGATTTACTATAACACCTTTCACGATGTTTCATAAAACTAACGGAAAGTGAGTGTGTCCATATATAATGAAATCTGTGTCAATATTGCCAAATTCTTCGATAAATTTTTCTTTTGGAGTATCAGCTTTAAGATAAGTAAACAGCGGGTCACTATTTGATGCATGTGTCATAAAGAATTTTTTATTATCTATTTTGAATTTTTCTTTTAATGGAAGTCTCTTTAGAAATTCCATTTCTTCTTTATTTAAAATTTGTTTTGTATACTCTCTCGTAAATACTGAGAGAGCGTGCATTTGGGCTGAGCAGCCGCAATCTGTGTTAAAAGCTACTGCATTGTCATGATTCCCTCGCACCATTTTATAGGAGACATTGTTTAATGTTTCGATGCATTCTTTTGGACGTGGGCCATAATCTACAATATCGCCGGCAAATAATACTATATCATGCGGGAGTTTAAGTACTGATTTTAGTGCTTCAAAATTTGCATGTACATCGGAAATGACTAGTATCTTCATCTTTTTCTCCTTGATTATTTCCTTAAAATATTGTAATATGAATTTAAAAAAAGAAAAGGGAGGAACTATGCTGAAGTTAAAAAATGTTAAGAGTTGCTTTACTCCAAATTCTATTCAGGAAGCCGTTGATATTCTCAAGAAATCCGACGGAAAAGCAGTCATTGTTGGTGGAGGGCTGGATATTACAGTGTTTCCTAATCCCACTATCGAACAATTGATATTTTTAAATAAACTTGGCTTAACTTATATCAGGGAAGATGATGAAAATATTAAGATCGGTGCCACTTCGACAATTACAGATGTCGCAAAGGCTCCTGTAATGCAGAATTACTTAAAGGGTAAAGTGAAAATAGCACTTACTGAACTTGCTTCAGAGCTCCTTAGAAACCAGATTACAATGGGAGGTTCTATCGCAAGACATCACTTCTACTCGGATATTCTTCCTGCACTTTATGCGTTAAGAGCTAAAATTATGGTTTCGGGCGGAGAATTTGTTGAAGAATTTTTCATTGATGATTTTTATCGTAATGATTTGAAGGTTCTTATGGAGAGTTGTATTGTAGTCGGAGTGCATTTGAATAAATATGATGATTCTTTTCAATTCGGGTCGAAAAGATTTGTAAGGAATGCTACAGATATAGCTTTGCTGAACATGGCAATACTTGCACAAATTGAAGAGGATATTATTAAGGATATTTCTATTTCAGTGGGTTCACGTCCTGGACCTGCCTATCGTTTTGAACAAGGTGAAGCTTTTTTGCGAGGGAAAAAGTTGACTAAGGTACTTGCAGAAGACTTTGGGTTATTTACAAAAAGCAATGTTGATGTTGCCAAAGATATGCATTTGAGCAGAGAATATAGACAACATATCGCAGGCATCTATACAAAAGAAATACTTCTTGATTTTATTGGAGGTGTGGGATGAAGGTTCGTTATTCTATAAATGGAAAGAAAAAAGAATTTGAAATTGAAGCAGGTGAAGTACTTCTCGATGTTTTGCGAAGAAATGGATATTTTGAAGTAAAAGGAAATTGTTACATGGGAACTTGTGGCACCTGTACTGTGTTGATTGATGGATTACCTTATACAAGTTGCACAATGCTTGCTGCTAAGGTGGATGGCAGTGAAATTACAACGATAAAGGGAATAGGCACTTTGCAAAATCCACATCCTTTGCAGAAAGCTTTTGTGGAAAAAGGAGCAGTGCAGTGTGGATTTTGTACTCCTGGCACCATACTTGTTGCCTATGCTTTGCTTAAAAGCAATCCTGACCCTACCGATGATGATATCAAAAAAATGCTGGACGGAAATCTCTGTAGATGCACAGGTTACGTGCAACAGATAGAGGCTATTAAGTTGGCTGCGAAGATGTTGAAAAAAGGAGATGGGTAATATGAAAGATTTTAAACATATAGGGACAAGTACAGACAAAATTGATGCACTTTCTCTTGCAACAGGACAATCAATGTTTGTTGATGATATTTCATTTCCGAATATGCTGCATATAAAGTTTTTGTATTCCCCACATGCTCATGCGATTATTGAAAATATCGACACAACTCTTGCTGAAAAATATCCTGGTGTTGAAATGGTGCTTACATATAAGAATACTTCGCGTATTATACACACTACTGCTGGCCAAGGATGGCCGGAACCATCTCCATATGATACTTATATGTTTAACAGAAAAATGAGATACATAGGTGATAGAGTTGCTGCAGTTGCAGCAGAAACCGAAGAGATTGCGCAAGAAGCTTTGAAGCTTATAAAAGTACAGTACAAAGTATTACCTGCTATTTTAGATATGGAAGATGCAATAAAAGATGGAGCGCCTATCATTCATGATGAGCCTGAGATCAAAGGTGCATATGACCCACAACGCAATCTTGCAGCGCACATATTAGTAAAAGTGGGGGATGTTGAAAAAGGATTTGCTGAATCCGATGTTGTAGCTGAAGATACATTTGAAGTGCCATACGCTCAGCATTGTCCTATTGAGCCACATGTTGCTATCACTTATCTTGATGAGTATGGTAGGATAGTAATAAGAACCTCCACGCAAGTGCCATTCCATGTGAGAAGAATTGTTGCACAGGTGTTGGATATACCTGTGCAAAAAATACGTGTGATAAAGCCAAGAATTGGTGGTGGATTTGGAGTGAAACAAGAAATTATTCTTGAAGATGTTTGTGCCTATATTACGATGAAAACTGGTAAACCTACACGTGCTCTTTATACAAGGGAAGAAGAATTTATTTCATCGAGAACAAGACACCAAATGAAGGTGAATGTTAAAATCGGCGCAAAAAAAGATGGCACATTTAACGCTGTTAGAATGTATGTATTGAGTAATACAGGTGCTTATGGAACACATGCATTGACTGTTGCGTCTAATGCAGGCTCAAAAACACTTCCTCTTTATAACAAAGCACCTAATGTAGAGTACATAGCTGATGTTGTCTATACAAACTTACCTGTTGCCGGGGCTTACAGAGGTTATGGCGCAACGCAAGGATATGCTTGTTTAGAGCAGGTAGTTGATGAGGTTGCACATAAATTAGAATTGACTCCTCTTGAAATAAGAAAGAAAAATCATATAAAAAGCGGTGAAACTTCTCCGATTTTTAGGGCCTTAGGCGAAGGGCGCGAAGGAGTGACACAATATATGCAGAGTTGTGCACTGGATGAACTTATCGAAAAGGGTGCAAAGGAAATTGGTTGGTTTGAAAAACATGGAAAGAGGACCAGAAATGGCAGCAAGGTTAGAGGCATAGGAATGTCCATTCATATGCAGGGTTCAGCTATTCCTCTTGTTGATATGGGAGCTGCGACGCTTAAAATGAACGAGGACGCTTCTTTTAACCTTATGTATGGAGGGACGGATCTTGGTACAGGTTTAGATACTATTGCCGCGCAAATTGTTGCAGAAACTCTTGGGATAAAGCCTGAGCAGGTTATAGTGTATGCTGCCGATACGGATCTTACACCTTTTGATGTGGGAGCATATGCTTCCAGTGGTACATTTATATCCGGTGGGGCTGTTCTTCGTGCTGCAATGAAAATAAGAGAGCAGATTTTTGAAGTTGTTAGGGAGATGTTCGGTGAACAAGATGAGCGGGATTTTGCGCTGGAAGATGGCAAAGTGACAAGCAAAAAAACAGGCAAGTCTGTCACACTTTCTGAAATTGCTTATCAAACGTTATATGTCAAAAACCAGCACCAGATTGCAGCAACTGGTTCAATGGTTTCTCCGTATTCTCCGCCTCCATTTGCTGCTCATTTTGTCGAGATTGAAGTAGATGAAGAAACAGGAATTGTTACCCCAATAAAATATGTTGCAGCAGTGGACTGTGGAACGCCTCTTAATCCAGAGCTTGTCAGAGGGCAAATCATTGGAGCTTTAGTGAATGGTTTAAGTTATGCACTTTCTGAGGAGTATAAACTTACAGATTCAGGAAGAATGTTTGGCTCGAATTTTATGGAATACAGAATACCCTCAACAAGGGATATTCCTGAGATAGTTCCAATTATTGTGAGTACATATGAACCTACTGGACCGTATGGAGCAAAATCTGTAGCTGAAATAAATATTAACGGACCAATTCCTGCAATTGGAAATGCTTTATATGATGCGCTTGGTGTAAGGGTTCATAAAGTACCGTATATTCCGGAAAGAGTGCTTGAAATAATAAGAAGTAAAAAATAAAAATCTATTTGTGATGAAATAATAAAAATGGGGAGCATTTGCTCCCCATTTTTTATACGATTTTTGGCCCTGCGTTTTTGATTTTGTCTTCTATATATCCCTCAAATTTTTCGAAGTTTTCTTTGAATTTGTTTGCAAGTGTTACGGCAGTTTTGTAGTACAATTCTTTATCTTCCCATGTGTTTTTTGGAAGAAGAATTTCGCTGGGGACGATAGAACCGGGTATTTCTTTGGGAACTTGCAGTCCAAAGATAGGTTCTTCCGTGTATTCTACATTTTTTAATTTTCCATTTAGTGCAGCGCTTACCATTGCCCGCGTATAAGCGAGTTTTATTCTGCTTCCTATTCCATATGGACCGCCAGCCCACCCAGTATTGACTAAAAAAACATCTGTATGGTATTTTTCTATTTTTTCTCCAAGCATCTTTGCATAAACTGCAGGATGTCTCATCATAAATGGTGCACCAAAGCAAGCTGAAAATGTTGGCAAAGGCTCTATTATTCCTGTTTCAGTGCCAGCAACTTTTGCTGTGTACCCGCTCATAAAATGATACATCGCTTGTTCTTTTGTAAGTCTGGATATGGGAGGCAGTACTCCAAATGCATCTGCTGTGAGAAAATAAATTACGGAAGGGATTGAACAGATTCCATCCATTTTAGCATTCTCAATGTATTCCATTGGTATTGCTGCCCTTGTGTTTTCGGTATATTTGCTATCTGCATAATCAGGGGTTCTATCGCTTCTTATTACAGCATTTTCTAATAATGTGCCGAATCTTATTGCACTGAAAATGCGAGGTTCTTTTTTGGGTGTAATATCTATGATTTTTGCGTATGAACCACCTTCCATATTAAATATTTTATCGCTTCCCCATCCATGTTCATCGTCTCCAATGAGAATTCTTTCAGGATCCATGGATATTGTTGTTTTGCCTGTACCGGATAATCCAAAGAACAGTGCTGAATTTCCGTCTTTTCCCTCATTTGCAGAGCAATGCATGGGAAATATATTTTTTGCTGGAAGTAAAAAATTCATTATTGAGAACATGACCTTTTTTATTTCTCCTCCGTAAGCGCTTCCAAGAATGATAGCGATTTTTTTGTCAAAGTTAACTCCTATGGCTACTTCACTGCGTACTTCATCTACCTCAGGAACGGTTTTACATCTTGGAACTGCAATTACTGTAAAATCCGCTTGATTATGAAGGTTCAAATCTTTTTTATCCGCACTTACAAACATATTTGTAGAGAAAAGAGCAGAAGATGCATAATCTGAGATGATTCTGAGTGACATTCTTGTCTGCATATCATGCCCAACATAGCCATCGTATATAAAAACATTTTTTTCTTGCAAGTAAGCTGTTGCTCTTACATACAGTTTTTCGAATACTTTTTCTGTAGTGGGGATATTAATTTTTCCCCAATCGATTTGATTGTGTATAGAGGGTTGGTCTACTATAAATCTGTCTTTTGGTGATCGCCCTGTATGTTTTCCTGTATTTATGCTGATAGAGCCATTATCTGTAAGTATTCCTTCTTTATTCTGTATCGCAAATTCTATAAGTTCTGCCCGTGTAAGATTTCTGTAGACTTTATTTGTATTGATGATTCCTAATTTTTCAAGCCCATAAGAATCGTTCATTTTATTCTCCTTTCATTATTTTTATCTAAAGAAGTTTATGCGAAAAGCGTTTTCTGTCAACCTGTGGAGACAATTTTGTATGTGCGCTGCTAAAGCTCTAATTTTTGATTTTTTCAGCAAATTCGTTTATTTTTTCAAAAGAATTTGCTTTGATACCTCTTTCACTAAAGCTTATCAGGGCAATGGGATTTTTACTGCAAAGGTTTTCCATATCTTTAAATATTTTTAATGTATCTTTAGGGCGATTCCCGGCGGAAGTGCAGAAAAAGGCTACGTTTTTGAAAGCATCTTTATAATTATGTATATAAGTTCTGATTGGCGTAGATATATTGGTTGCCCATATAGGCGTACCAATGATTATCATGTCGTATTGTGAAGGATTTTTCTTTATTTGTTTTATAGATGTATATCTTTTTAGGATGGCATCCATTCCTGAAATTAACCATCCTAACAGCCCATTCCTGTTTTTTTCGTCAATTATTTCCTCTATATCTCCCTGGACAAGCTTTGCTATTTCTTGCGCTATTTTTTTAGTATTTCCTGTTCTTGAATAAAACACTGTTAAAGTTTTCATTTTAGTACCTCCTTGCCATTCTCTTTCTGCAGCATATAATATATAGAAAAATTAATATTAGTAAACTGTTTTAGATCCGAAAACGTAGAAATGTGGTGGCCGTAAAATATAAAATATTATTCTAAAAATTAATGTTAGTTAAGATCTTAATAAAAAAAATGGTTAGCGACATGGAACAAAAGGAAGGGGCACAAAAAGAGTTTTATAAGGAAACTGAGTTTACAAAACTTATTGAAGGTGTTGTATTTTCATGTGATCCGAATGATTTTATGAAACTGTAGGCCATTAAAACAGAATTATCTGGCCAGGTTGATATTCAATTTTTCTCTTTTTATGAATGCATTACAAAAATTGATCTTTTAATTTTAAATCTGAGGATCATTAATTCTTTGATCATTTTTCAGGAACGATTATCTTAAGCACAGTGAAAGCTATTCAATTCAAAGATATTATTGGGGGATAGAGGAGCATAACGTCCGATGGTAATTGTTACTAATTTTTTATTAGAAACTGATTATTCTAATAAAAGCAACACAGGAACTGAACTGGTGCCGGGGACCGGAATCGAACCGGTACGATGTCACCATCGCGGGATTTTAAGTCCCGTGCGTCTACCAATTCCGCCACCCCGGCATAAATTGGAGGCACCGATCGGAGTCGAACCGACGATAAGGGTTTTGCAGACCCTTGCCTTACCACTTGGCGACGGCGCCTTTTCATCTTTGGAGCGGAAGACGGGATTTGAACCCGCGACAACTGGCTTGGGAAGCCAGAGCTCTACCCCTGAGCTACTCCCGCTTACATCTATATTATATTTTTATTCTGTTTTCAGTCAACCGAAACAATGTAAATTGAGTGAGATTTACTGAACAATCTCACTCTTCAGTAAATCGTTAAACATTTCTATACAATATGGGTGAATAGGTTTTCTTTTGTTCATTAAAAAACAGATATTAAGCTCTGTTTCTTTTAAAACTGCTTCTTTTAGATTTTTGAAAGAGATTTTTCTTACAAGGCTTGCTTCTTTGAAGTTTCTTCCGCATTCTGTAAAATCTGCTATATAAATAATTGCTTCGTTAACGGTAATTCCTTTTCTTCCGGTTGTATGATAGCGGATTGCGTTGAGTATTGATTGGTCGTTAACACCAAAAATTGTTTCTGCGATAATTGCTCCAGCCAGGCTGTGTAAAAGAACTGGTTTTGCATACTCAAGTTTTTTTATTCTGTAGCCATTTTCTTTTACTATTTTTATCAGTTCTTTTGTGGGCATATCTCGTGCTATATCATGTAAATAGGCTGCGTAAACGAGCTTTGTAGTATCTCCATTCCAGATTTTACTGAGTTTTTCGCTCATATCTGCAACTCTTTCGGAATGTTCAAATCGATTAGGAGAAAGTCTCTTTTTAACTTCTTCTCTTAATTTATCTATAGTAACCATTCTCTGCTATTTCTTTTTCTATACTCTTGGGAAGAAGATAGGAAATATGCTTTCCTTTTTTGATTCTTTCTCTTATCAATGTAGACGATATCTGAAATAGGGGGTGTGGAAGAAAAAATATTTTCTCTTTGTATACTGCGAAGTATTTTTTAATATATTTTTTTGTGCCGGCAAAATTTCCTTCATATCGTTTTGCTAAGATAAGGTATGAATTTTCTAAAATTTCTTCCGGTGATTTCCACTTATGAAATTGCATAAATGTATCTTCTCCGAGAATGGTAAAAAGCATATCTTTGCCATTATTGAAATGGTGCAGCGTATCTATAAAAAATGAAGGTGCTTCCCTTTTTATTTCGAAAAAAGAAACTTCAAAATTTTTTTCATTTGAAATAGCATTTTTTACAAAATCTGCACGTATTTGTTTCTTCAGTAGCTCTTGTTTTTCGAAGACAGGGTTCCCTGTAGGGATAAAGATTATTTTATTTAGATTAAAAGTCTTTATCGAGTCTTTGGCGACGAAGAGATGACCATTATGTATCGGGTTAAATGCTCCGCCAAAAAGGCCTATTTTATTTGTTTTTTTCATCTTGTTTAAATATAAAACTTTTGCTACCTATGATTACCCTATCTCCGTCTTTTATTCCTGCTCTTATCAACTCTTTTTCTAATTTTATTTTTTTGAAAAACCTGAAAAGTTCTTTAGTACTTCCTGTTTTTTCGAGATCGCTTAATTGGACTCTTCTTTCTAACTCGTCTTGAGTTGCCTTAAATGCATGGAGATTTATCTTTTCGATTTTTAAAAACTTTTTTAAATCATTTTCAGTGAGTGTAATAGTTTTTTCTTTTACTTTGATTTTCTTTTCTGGCGCAGCTGATAAAACAAGTTCATGTAATCTATACAAAAGAGGGTCTATGTCAATTTTATGCAGTGCAGAGATAAAATATACTTCTTCACCTAATTTATTGAATTTATCCTTTATCTCTTTTGTTCTTTTTGTACTCCACAGATCTATTTTATTAACCGCTATGACTCTTTGTTTGTTGAGAATTCCAGGGTTGTATTCTTTTAGTTCGTTTAGTAGATTTTTAAAGGCTGGAAGAATATTTTTTCGCTCTGTACCGTCTATTAAGACTAACAATGCTTTTGTCCTTTCTATGTGTGCGAGAAATTCATTACCCATTCCTCTTCCTTTACTTGCTCCTTTTATGAGTCCGGGGAGGTCTGCCATTAAAAAGCTTTTATTCATACCAATTTTTACCATCCCAATCTTTGGCGAAAGAGTAGTAAATGGGTAGTTCGCTATTTTTGGTTTTGCATTGGATACAGCCGTGAGTAATGTGGATTTTCCTGCATTAGGCAATCCTATGATGCCTATATCTGACAAAATCTTTAATCGTAACTCTATACGTATTGTTTTACTGTTACCGCCGCTTTCACTGTAATGGGGAGTACGCTCTGTTGGAGTGGCAAAGCTTTTATTTCCTTTCCCGCCTTTTCCACCCTTAGCTATAACGATAGATTGGTTATCTTTGTCGAGATCTGCAATTATTTCGTTAGTATCTCTGTTTAGTATAATGGTCCCTCGCGGGACCATTATTATGATGTCTTTGCCATTTTTGCCGTGCTTGTTGGCTGATTTACCACTTTCTCCGTTTTCTGCGGCAAAATGCTTTTGATGGATGAAATGATTTAGGGTATTAAGGTTCTGGGTTGCCTGAATGACCACACTGCCTCCATTTCCGCCATCCCCTCCATTAGGGCCGCCATGGGGGGCAAACTTTTCATGACGAAAACTTACTGCTCCATTACCTCCCTTGCCGCTTTTTATTGTGATGGTGGCATGATCTATAAATCTTCTCTTGATCGTAAGCTAAATCTCCTCAGTCAGAATATGAACTATCGTCTTTGTTTTTTTCTTTTCGAATTTTACTATGCCTGGTTTTAATGCAAAAAGTGTATAATCATTACCTTCTCCAATATTTTTCCCTGGTTTTATTTTTTCGCCTATTTGTCTAACAATAATATTTCCAGCTTTTACTTTCTGACCGCCGTAAAGTTTTACACCGAGGTATTTAGGGTTACTATCTCTTCCATTTGTTCTAGATTTCTTTCTAGCCACTTTTATTCACCTCGCTCAGGATTTCATTTATTCTTACCATCGTATAAGGTTGCCTATGACCATTTTTTTTCCTGTTTCTTGTTTTGTTTCGATAAAAAAACACAGTGATTTTTTTATTCCTTCCCTGTTCGGTGATAGTTCCTTCTACTGATACATTTTTTATTCCAGGCGTGCCTAATTTAACAGTTTTTCCGTCCTTTAGCATGAGTACATCTTTAAAATGTATCTTATCGCCTATTTTGCCGGTTAATTTCTGTATTTTAATAATGTCACCAGACTTGATTCTGTACTGATGTCCACCAGTTTTTATAATTGCTTCCATCTATTAGCCTCCTTTCACTATAAAAGGCACCAGTTTTTAGCCTTTTATATGTGATATTGCAACTTCTTATTGTACTGATTTAAAGTTTTCTGTCAAGTAGTTTTAATTGTTTGATAAAATTCGGGGCGGAGAATTTTTATTATGTTTCTCATGATTATAAACGAAGGCACTGCAATAATAACGCCAAGTACTCCAGCTAGTGAGCCTCCTAAAAGAAGGAGTATAATAATTGCAATTGGGGGGATTTTTATTCTTTTTCCTGTGAAATGAGGTATAACGATTTGTGATTGTACGATTTCTATTGCAATAAAAAAAACTGAAAACAGCAAAAAAGTTTTAAGTGAAGTAAGTACTGCAAATGTTGCACCTATGATATAAACTATGGTAGGCCCCACATAGGGGAGCAATTCGAGAAATGAATCCATGAAGCCAATGAGTAAAAAATATTTTAGACCAACGAAATAGCTCATTGTTCCTATCATTATTCCCGTGCATATTGCTATTATTAGTAGCGTACCGTAATATGTTCTGATTTCTTCATTATTTTCTTTTAAAAACTTTATCCATGATTTATTCTTATCATCTTTAAAGAGTTTTGAAAATACATTAAATAACATTGCAGAATCTTTCATAAAAAAGAATGCAAGAACAATAGAGATGAAGAAAGATGGTATGAGTCTTATTTTTTGTAGTAGCGTTGTGAGGAATG
>JAYELD010000006.1 GCA_034717215.1 Caldisericota bacterium | reverse complement strand
TCTAAAATCCTGTCAAGGTCATCTTTGCTCTGTACTTTATTTATTATATTCCTAAAATGAGATGCATTTCTTGTACCCTTTATATAAAAAGGTAAAAGCTTTCGCATTTCTTTAACTCCTCTTTCTCCTTTCTCTTCTACCACTAAATTTATATGTCTCATTATTATATATTTTTTTTCTTTTAAAGAAAATCTAATTTTTGTTCCTTTTTCAACAAATTGGGCGGATGATGCTATAAACCACGGAGCTCCCAGAACTGCTCGCCCTACCATTACTCCATCTGCCTCAGTTTTTTCAAACATCTTTTTCACATCTTCTTCTGTTTTTATCCCTCCATTTCCTATAACTGGCATTCGCACAGATTTTTTTAAATCCTTGATAGAATTCCAATCTTCTGCTTCTCTGTAAAAACCCTCTCTCACAGTAATCCCATGAATAATAATAGCATCTACGCCTTCTCCTTCAGCAATATTTCCGATTTCTTTTGCTACATCTTCTCCTCTGTTGAAACCTTTTCTTATCTTTATAGTAAATGGAATCTTTATTGCAGCCCTTATCTGACGCAAAATCATCATAATCCGTTCTTTATCTTTGAGAAGAGCTCCTCCTGTTCCATTTTTTACTACTTTAAGTGCAGGACAACCCATATTTATGTCTATTGTATCGAATCCTCTCCCTTCCAAAAATGCTGCAGCGTATGCAAGTTTTTCGGGGTCACTCCCAAAAACTTGTGCCCCAATTGGCTTTTCTAATTCATTATAATGCGCAATATCTAGTGTTTTTTTATCCTTATAAAAAATACCCATACTGCTTATCATTTCAGTATATACCAGACCTGCTCCAAAACTCTTCACCATTTGCCTGAATGATGAATCGGTAAAACCAGCAAGCGGTGCAAGTACAATAGGGGGATATACATCAAGATTGCCAATTTCAAACGCCTTTAAAATGTTCATATATATGATAAATTCCTTTCAAGGTTAACTGGTCGTCAAATTCTTCTATTCGCTGAGCCACTCCCATCATTACATGAGAAATCCCACCAGTAGCAATAACGCGCAAAGGTTCACCTAACTCTTGTTCAATTTTTCCAATGAGTCTATCTACCATTCCGCCTAATCCCACTACTACTCCTGACTGCATCTCTTCCACAGTATTTCTACCTATTACACTTTGTGGAACATTTAATGCTATTCGCGGTAATTTGGCAGTCTTCACAAAAAGAGCATTAGCTGCTGCAATAATCCCAACCGCGATTGGCCCACCAATAAAACACCTATCCTTTGTTAAAACGTTAAATACTGTTGCCGTACCAAAATCAACCACGCAAATATTTTCTTGTGGAAAAATTTTAGCTGCTCCCACCACATCACAAAGTCTATCACTTCCTATAAGATGAGACTCTTCAACATCAATTTTTATTCCTAAATCCATATCATTTGAAATAGTTATGGCCTTTTTGTAAATAATTTTTTCTGATACGCTCTGAAAAATTGGCGTAAGTGGAGGTACAACAGAAGATATAATAAAATCTTTAATATCATCTTTATCTATTCCCTCTTCTTTGATAAATGAAATTAGGAGAAGTTTGTACTCATCAGAAGTCCTTCCTCTGTCGGTAGCAATTCTGAGAACTTTTTCCGTTTTGCCGTTTTTCATAAAACCAATAACAATATTGGTGTTGCCTATATCGGCTGCTATAATCATTTTACTCCTCCGAAAGTTCTTTTAACTTTTTAATTTCTTTCTCCATATCTTCTTCACCTTTCATTATACACTCTTTATTCTTAGAAAAATCTAAAGTATCCAGGCCAAGCCCTGTTTTTACAATTAAATCCCCGCTCTTAAGCTCTTTCTCATATATATGATTCTGAGCAATTCTAAATACGCGCCAGGCAGTATTAAAAGGAGTTTTGAAAGTTTCCTTTTTCCTTCTCTTAATATCTCCACTTCCATCTACTGCCAATATAATGTCTGCGCTCATTTCTCTTGCAATACCAACAGGAGCGTTGCTCATAACTCCACCATCTACAAGAAGCATTTCATTATACTCAAAAGGCTCAAAAATCAAAGGCAAAGAAATTGTCGCTCGTATTGCAGAAGAAAGCTTTCATTCATTTAAAACAATTTTCTTTCCGTTTAAAAGATCTGCTGCTATACATACAAACGGAATATCTAACTCCGGAAAAGTTTGCTCTACCAGCGTTTTATTAAGAAAATATTCAATTTTCCTTTAGTTATCCAGTGCCATTTGTCTTGTCAAAACGCTCCGCGACACCCTTATCCTTCCATATTTTGCCGGTTCTGCCTTCTCTAATTCATTTTCTTCAAAATAAATTAAAGGTGATTTTGTATCAAGCATTTTACTTATTACCATTGCCATTGCAAATTTTTCCATTTGCGATAGCTTAAATCCAGCGGCATGAAATCCGCCCACAATTCCACCCATAGAGGTTCCGGTAATAACGTCAGGAATCAGATTATGTTTTTCTAACGTTTTTAGTACAACTACTTCTGTAAGGCTCCTTGCACCACCGCCAGATAGCATTAGCCCAAATTTCTTCTCCTCAAACCTCCTACAATCACTTTCATTTTTACACGTTAAAATATATACTATAAAGGAGAGATGTCAAATGAGTGATATTATTATAGATGACCCGCGAAAAATTTATCAATATAAAAAAGACGACAGGCGTCCTATATTTAATATCGTCACGGAAAATAATCTATATTCCGAATATAAATTGTATTTCGAAAGCCACGTAAAACTCCCGCAAGATGAAACAAATATCGCTTATGGACATTACTTTAAGGCGAAGAATAATAGTGACAAACTTACCATTATTTTGCATGGCTACAGACACAATGCAAAGCAATGCATGTTTTATTTCCCCCCGCAGTTTGCAAAACAAGGGATATCATCACTTATCCTAACCCTTCCTTTTCATGGAGAAAGGCAAAAATACGGAAAAAATGATGGCGAAGATTTTTTTGTACTGGACCCTACCACCATGCTCTCTCGCTTCAGACAAATTGTAGTAGACGTACGAACTCTCATTGATTTCGCAGGAAATGGTAGTATTCAAAACGTAAAAGAAATTAGTATATTTGGACTAAGCCTGGGCGGAATAAGCGCAGTCATTGCTCTGGGGGGTGATAAACGTATCAAGAGGGGTATAGTTGTACTTGCTGGCGGCAACAGTGC
>JAYELD010000005.1 GCA_034717215.1 Caldisericota bacterium | reverse complement strand
TGCTGCTTTTGCATTAGTAATAGGGGCAAATATTGGTACAACAGTTACGGCATTAATTGCTAGTATAGGTGGAAATGTTCAGGCGAGGAGAGTTGCTGTTTCACATGTCATATTTAATGTTGTTGGAGCGCTTATTTTCCTGATTATATTTAAGCCATATGTAAATTTGGTTTCAAAAACATCGGGAGATCTTGTGAGACAAATTGCTAATGCTCACACATTTTTTAATATTGCATGCGCTCTTTCGTTTATTCCATTTGTCAATCAACTTTCTAAGCTTATCAAGAAACTTGTACCAGGTGAAGAAGTGATTATAGAAGGCGGAGTGAAGTATTTAGATAAAAGACTTCTTAAAATGCCCTCTTTTGCAG
This sequence comes from Caldisericota bacterium, assembly GCA_034717215.1. Taxonomy (NCBI): domain Bacteria; kingdom Pseudomonadati; phylum Caldisericota; species Caldisericota bacterium. The sequence continues at coordinate 2,867 of JAYELD010000005.1, read as the reverse complement.
TGGATGCTCTCTTTAATGAGACGGTGCGAATGACTGGTGTAGTAAAAAAGAATTTAGATACCCTTTATCTTATGGTGGTTAGAAGCAAACCGAATCTTGATGGTGAAATTAAGATGAGAGAGCATGCTATTAACAGCATCAATAGAGAAATACAAGCTTTTGCACCTCTTCTAATGCAAAAGACATTATCAAAAGAACATTCAAAAAAGATTAATTTAATGATAAACATTGCAAGCCAGGTAGAAAGAATCGGAGATATTATTAATGGCTTGTCACAACTTGTAATGGTAAAAATTCACAACAAGATTCTTTTTTCTGAAAAAGGGAAAAAAGATTTGTATATTATGATGGATGCCGTAAAAAATGAATATGAACTTGTTGAAGAAAATTCCGGAAAGATGGACGAGAAACTATTCAAAGAAATCGAAAATATCGAACAATCTATCGATGATATGGAAGTACAATTAAGAGAAGCTCATGTAGGCAGACTTTTGCAGGGAGTTTGTTTCCCTGATGCAGGTATTATATATGTAGATATGTTGTCGGACCTGGAAAGGATATCTGACCATATATATAAAATTGCCCGTCTTTTGAGAGAAACGGCAAAGTAGCTTTTTGCCTTGGTTTAAACTTGTGTGAGCAGATTTTTAAATAGCTTTTCTTTCCTGAAAATGCAATGTTTCATATCCATTTTTCTAATTAATTAAATTATTCTTTTATCCATTTCCCGCTTCGTATATAAACTAAATCCTTTTGAATGGTATTTAATGGGAGTAGCTTTAGGAGCGCCATTCTTTGAAGTTGCCAGGATACACACCTTATGTGGTTCAATAAACTTAACAATATGTTGTTCAAGTTCATCCTGCAGCAGCTGCTTTGTTGCATTCTTTTAATAGTTTTGTAAAATCATTTTCCACTGATTTTTCTTCACTAATATTATTCCCATTTAATTATTATTTAATTTATTTGATTTCTATATTTGTATTAAAAATTATTCTGATACTGCCCTTTTAAATACCCATTGTGTCCAGAGTAGGACCAAAACATCAATGATAAGTATAATGCTGATGCCGGTGAAGATTGAGGCGCTCCAACCGGTAACGGCAAGCGTTCGCATTGGTTCTACCGCATAGGTAATGGGGTTTACTTTTGCAATTGCTTTGAGCCAAGCAGGCATTACGCCTAAAGGGAATAGTGCATTACTGGTGAATAGAAGCGGCATCATAAAGAAGTTGACTATTGCCATAAGCGTTTCTGGTGTTTTAATTTTTACAGCTATAGTAAGAGAAATACCTCCCAGAATCAATGCAAAGCACATTGCAATAAAAAGAATGACAAGAATGCCAGCTACCCCTGTTTTAAACTTTACTCCCAAGAATGTTGCAATGATAATGATAACAACTACCTGTATTCCCCCCTGTATCATTGCAGAGAACATTTTACCAAATGGAATTGCTCCTCTTCTTATAGGCGCTGCAAGTAATTTGTCTAAATAGCCAATACGTCTATCCCAAATAATGGACATACCAGAGAATATGCTGGAAAAAAGTACAGTCATAAGGATAATCCCAGGGGTCATAAAAGTAAGGTAGTTAGCTGTGCCAAGCATTTGTGCGGCATATGGATTGCTTGTTAATCCGGACATCATATTGCCCATTAATACAAGCCAGATAAATGGTTGAACAATGGTCATAATTAATCTTGTCTTTTCCCTGAAATACTTTTTTAATTCTCTCCATGCTATGTAGTAAGAATCTGTTATTAATCTTTTCATTATTTTATTCTCCTCATCATCGTGCGTTCTTTTCTTGTTTCTTCTTTTGTCGATTCTGCTTCTCTTATTGTTTTTCCCGTATAGCTTAAGTATACATCGTCCAGGGTAGGTCTCTTTAGGCGCACAGAGCCAATGGAAATATCTTCTTGCTGTGCGAGGGAAAAAATAGCAGGTATGATTTGATCGCCGTTTTTTTCTACAACAACTCTGCATACATTGTTTTTTAGCATATTAGCAGATCTTATGTTGTCCATTTTTCCTATTAAATTAATAAAAGAGTTTGTTTTTTCTTTTTTTGTCTCAAATGTTAACGTTATTATATCTCCTCCTATGTTTGACTTTAGTATACTGGGTTTATCCATTGCCTTTATCTCTCCCTGGGCGATAATTGCTATCCTATCACAGAGTTTGTCTGCCTCTTCAAGGTAATGTGTTGTGAGAAAAATAGTTATTCCAAGATTTTTTTGAAGATTAATGATGTAATCCCATATTGCATGTCTTGTTTGAATATCTAATCCCAATGTTGGTTCGTCCAGGAAAAGAATTTTTGGCTCGTGGGTTAGTGCCGATGCAATGTCTAATCTTTTTCTCATCCCCCCGGAAAACGATTCTACAAGATCGTTTTTTCTGTCCCATAGACCGAACATTTGCAGTGCTTCTTTTGCTCTTTTTTCTGTTTCTTTTATTGAAAGATGGAAAAACTTTCCCTGTAAATAGATGTTTTCATACGCCGTAAGTGTATCATCAACAGATGTTTCTTGAGAGGCATATCCTTTAGATATCCTTGCTTCGTATGGGTATTTTTCTATATCAAAACTGTCAAGATATATTTTGCCGCTGGTGGGCTTTAATAAACCAATAGCGGACTTTATTGTAGTTGATTTTCCTGCTCCGTTTGGACCTAAAAATCCAAATACCTCTCCATAATCTACAGCGAGACTTACTCCTTTTACCGCCTCTGTTCCGTTGGAGTATGTTTTTTTTAATCCTTCAATAACTATTGCTTTATCCATTGCTAAATACCTCCTTCTCAATTTCTTCTATCATTTTCTTACTCTCAGCAAGCTTAATCTTCATAATCTCATACATTTTT
>JAYELD010000004.1 GCA_034717215.1 Caldisericota bacterium | reverse complement strand
AGAGTAATGAACTGATGGACAAAAGGCAAATGAAGAGAATTTCCGGGCAGGATCTGTTAAAACTGAATTCAGAATTGGAAAAAAAGCTTAGAGGTGTAAAATATAAAAATGAGACTAGGAGCAAAAAATGTTTTTTACATTAATTGTCTGAAAAGGCAAAAAGAATATAAAAATATAAAATGATAAGAAGGATAAAATGAGAACTAAAAAAACGACCATTTTATTAATTGTTTTTGTGCTTTTAATGAGCTTTGTTCCTTTTAAGAAATTAGTTAGGGCAGATGAAGGATATGGAGTAGTTACTACTGAAAAAGGCGAAATGTATAAGGATACACACGGAAACCTAATTGCATAAAGGATCGGTGATAAGATGATTAAAAAGAAACTTATAATATTTTTATTGTTAATTTGTCTAATTTTCATTACGGCATTTGGATATGGTTGTAAAAAAGAATCTTCATCCAACTTGCCCGAAGAAACATTTTCCACTGCACCTCTTACTGTCAAAACAAGCAAAGATTTAAGCGAATATCAAAAGGAATTTATGAGATATAGAGACTTTAAAGACGACGGTTTTCCTATTTTAGGCGGATTTCGGAGCTATGACAACATAGCTTTAATTTGTGGTGGTTTTGAAAAGATACCAGAAGGACAACCTAAAAAAGCAGTCATAGGATATTACAGCATGATTATTTATGATATTAAATCCGATAAAATTCTAGAGGTCATCAAGTATGATGAAAACGAGGGTTTTATAAGTGTCTTTCCTTATGGTATAAACGAAAACTGGATCGTATACGAAGAAGATGATTATGACGAATTTAACCCTAATTTCGTATTCTACGCAATAAATAGAAAAACAAATGAGACTAAAAAACTTATTGAGAGAAAGAAAGGACATGATAAATTCTTCACTAAGGGAGAAAATATTCCAAAAGGTTCGGGTTGGTGGATTGCTTCCCCCAAAGGTCTCCTTAAAGGAGATAAATTCTATATGGAAATTTATTTGACCGGAAATAAAGTTGAAAAAGAAGCTGGTAGTCTGCCAGTCATTAGTGACAGTATCTATGAAATTGATTTAAAAACAGGGGATATTAAAAGAATTGTCCACTTAACAGAACGTTATGGAGGAATAGTTTCTCTCAGCATAAATGATCACTACCTTGCCTTTTGTTTTGCTAAACAAGATTTTGAAAAGAAAATGTTAGTTGAGGATATTTACCTCTATTCTTTTAAAAGCGGGAAAGTCTTAAAGTTCACAGATAATGGAGTTTCTGAAACTCCAGTGCTAACTCCTGATGACTGGATTATCTATCAGGTATGGCTACCTTCGGCGCTTACAAGCGACCCGGCAGTACAACCTCAAGGAGGTGTGGGGCAGTTCTATAACGTAATAAGACCTATAAATAAAGAAAAGCCTATTTTTACAGTTACAGTCGGTGACAAGGAAAAACACTACTATTCCTACCCAACCTTTAGGGGAATTTCGCCAAGTGGCAGATTTATCCTTTTCCTATCCCCGTGGCGAATCCTTGACAGAAAAACGAACACCATCACTACTCTAACAGGAATGACCGGATTTAAGCCTTCTTTCCCCACCTTTCGTCTAACCCAATTTGCTTCTGACAATACATTACTCGCAATTGGTTCCACTAACATACCTCGAGAACAATTAAGCTTCGAGCTCCAGCTATGGCAATGGCTTTATATTATAGATATCAATAAATTGTTACAAGTAATAGAAGATACATAAGTCAATGATTATTTAAATATTTTAATGTGGGTAAGTTTAGTTTATAACCATTAAATTTACCCACAATCTTTTTGAATCCACTTGATTTTATTGCATCAAATATCAGAGAAACCTCTTTTCGATTGATATCGCTTTTTAAGAATACGAGGTCATACTGTTCAGTTTTGACAGGAATAAAATCCAGATCAAGTGCATCTGCCACATAACGAATTGCCATGCCGCAATCCGCACCACCAAGCTTTACATTATTTGCAACAGCAAGATGAGTATACTCCTCATGAGAATAACCTTTTATATCTTTGGAGTTTATTCCGTTTCTTTTTAAAAGATAATCAAAGAGCACACGGGTGCCAGAACCTTTTTGCCTGTTAACAAATGAGATATCGTTTCTTGCAAGGTCTTTTATGCACTTTATATTCTTGGGATTGCCTTTTTGAACAACAAATCCCTGTTCGCGAAAGCTAAAAGGCACCACAGCAACTTCTTTTGTCACATACTTTTCTAAAAATGACATGTTATACGTGGCTGTGCTTGCATCAAATAGATGTGCTGCAGTAAAATTGCACTCCCCTCTTTCAAGAGCAAGCAGACCGCCTAAACTTCCACTATTTATAATGCCAACCTTAAAATCAGAGTGAGACTTTTTTATAAATGTTATTAAAGCATTAACAAGAGGGTCATTGCTCCCTATAAAAATTAATTGATTTTTAATTTTATCCTCGCTTTTTATCAACTCAACGGATACCTTGCTTCCACTTTCTATGCCCTCGCCATCAAATGGCACACAAAGCAGTCCGTCAGCACGAGCAACAGACGAAAGAACACCAGCCCCTTTTTTAAAAGGGACTGCAATAGTTTCACCTTGCACTTCTCCGATCTTTACACGCACAAACTCGTCCACGCCAATTGAAGAGGTAATCGGCCTTTTTACTATCGCTTCGATAGTTTTAGGTTTATCTTCGTTAATGCCCTGCATTTTAAGGATAGCTTTTTTTAGAAAAATGCGTGAAGCAATGTATGCTGATACAGGAAATCCTGGCATTCCCATCACAGGTTTCTTATTAATCACTCCTAAGATAACAGGCTTACCAGGCTGAATAGAAACACCGTGAACAAGCACTTTGCCTAAACGTGAAAAAATTCTTCCCGTGAGATCTTTGTTTCCTTTTGCAGAGCCGCCTATAACAAGCGCCATATCCGCTTCCGAAAGAACTTTTTTGACTTCTTCGGATATTATATTTATATCGTTGGGTTTAATGTCAGTAATAACACCTTTTCCACCCCATTTTTCTACCATTGCTTTAAGCATATAAGAGTTTGTATCGATAATATCCCCTTCAATAAGTTTATCGCCAGGTTTTCTAATTTCCTCACCTGTTGGAATAATTGCAACAATCGGTTTTCTCTTCACCCAAACTTCTGTAACTCCACCGGCAAGCATAACCCCGATATGGGAAGGATGGATTAACTCGTGAGGGAAAAGAAGTGT
>JAYELD010000003.1 GCA_034717215.1 Caldisericota bacterium | reverse complement strand
GTAGGTTCGCTAATATCAAATTGCGAATAGTATTTTTTTGCTTTTTCTGCTTTTTGCTTCAATTTTTCTTCTGTCATTTCTTTTTAGTTTTGGTTTTACAATCCTTGTATCTTAATTGAAAAATATCGTTATCGCTTTGCTTTTCTGCTCCTTTCATAAAGAAATTGAAAGCTTGAGGCTTTGATTCTGCTTTTTCCCGTAAACCTTTTAAATCCTTGTATCGCTGATTACAAAAGCGGTCTCCTTCATCGGTGCAAGCTCCTGTTATTTCAAGTGCCTTTTCACTGGTTTTACCAAGACAACTTTGGAGAAATAAGAGTATTTCATTAAATAGCTCAAAAGCGATCCCCTTTCGTAGTTCCTCCAGTCGTTCATCATCGGTCTTGTATCGGGTGTGAATTTTGAATACTAATTGGTCGTGTGGTTTGCGCCCTTTGCCCCCTTGTTGTTTCAGCTCCTCGCTTGTTTCGGTGGAGTATTCAAACCAAATATCTGAATTTTTATTGTTATACATTTCCTCTTTTGCAGGTTCTAAAACGAGTCTTTTCAAGTTGCTTAAATTGTGAGTTACTTTAAATTTTTGTTTGAATTCGTCTATTTTTATTCTCCAAGCACCCTTACTCTTCCAACTGCAAAGCATTTTATATAATCTCTTACTATGTCCGCCGGACAGGGTCATCGATGAGAGTTTATTGTAATATGTTTTTCCCGGTTCCGGGCCATCAATCCACAATAAGAATGGTAGTGCATCTGTGTTTACTTTGACTTGAACATAGTTGCCTGACTTTAGAACGGTTGGAAACAAAACACCATCTACTTCCACTTCTTGGCCGTTCTTTGGGCTTATGTAGGTATATCCAAATTCTCTGCGTTTTATTTTTTTGAGCCGCTTAAATGCATCCGCAGGGAGTAAAGTTGGTGCGATCTCTTTTAAATCAAGATTCAAAACAGGCTCACCCCATAGGTTTCTGTCCATTAGTTTACCGTTATATAACTCGTTTTTAAAGCTATCCATTACAAGAGTAAATAGATTTTCTTCTAATGCCGTAATGGCATAGCGCATCATCGTAACCTTATTGGGTTGGATGATTGTGTCGGGATGTAGTGGTTTGTCTTTCATACCCCAAAGATAATAAAAATACATAATAAAAAAATGTATCTTTAATTAAGGGTACAACATCGCAAAATGTATCTTTAATTATCGCAAAATGTATCGTTAAATGAAAGATAACATCGCAAAATGTATCGTTAATTAAATTATCAACCTTCTGTGTGCCTTGCTGGTTCTGATTTGCAGAGAGTCGGAAAAACCACTACAATAAGAGTACTCTTCAATAAGTATTACAATAAGAAAGGGCTTCGCCTTAAAAAAGGTGGTTTAAGAAAGAGCAAAACCAAGAAAAAACAAACCTATTGAAGAGTGCTCCAAATCCATCCCCAAAAAGGCATAAGGGAAAAAAGATACCCAAGACTGAAAACAACCCAAAAAAAGACTACCGGAAAAAAAGGTGCTGCGGTTGTTTTGCGAGACGAAATGTGTATCTTTGATACAGCAAGAGGGAACTGGGCAGGGCCCTGTTTCTCCCTTGCTCTGCGAGGCTAAACAACTGTAAAACAGTTGTTTGAATAAATTTATTTATAAATTTATTTTATAGATATTTATAAAAATATGGTTAAATAACTGATTTACAAAGTTTACATTTGTAAATTAATAAACAAAAACTTTTTACATATGGCACAAAAAAGCATAGGAATAAGCGAAGCAACCGCAGCTGATTTGGCACGGGAAGCCAATAAACACAAGGTTTCCAGAGATAAAGTAATTTCTAAAATGCTGGATTTTTTCCGCATCTATGGGATTGACCCTTTCAATTACGATGCCCCAGCTGATGAGATGCAGAAGATCATCAAACGCATGGATAGCGTTGTTGCATTCATGAAGAAACAGGAAAAGGATATCCTTATTCCAACCTTAACAAGGCTTTCAACCAGAGAGGATATTGTTAAAGGCATTGCCGCCGGAACCAACAAAACCAGAGAAAGCTTGAGTGAATTATTGAAACTTCTAAGGGAAGATTTTGAAAAGGTTCAAAAAGAAAATCAGGAGCTAAAAAACCAACTGGCAGAAGCTCGAAAGAAGTCTTATCAGGAACATGGAAAGGTAGTTTCTGAGGTTTCTAAAATGCTCCAAATTACAATGGATGCAGGGGGTTGGGGAGGAAAAAAACAGGCAATAGAACAATTGAAAAGCTATGAACATTAAAATTCAGGGCGGAGGTTCGGGAAAATATGCCAATACAGGCAGTTCTTTTGGTGCTTTGCAATACCTAAACCATGAGAATGAAAAGAATTTATCCGAAAAAGGGCAAATAGAGCCGTTTTTTGACCATGAAGGCAAAGAGGTGGACTTTGCTACTGCTGTGAGAGAATTAGACCAAAATAAGGCTAAATTGTGCGCAAAAGACGCCAAATTCTTTGCTATTACTATCTCCCCATCGGAAAAGGAACTTTCCACAATGGGTAGCGCCGAAGCAGAACGAAGCAAAGCAATGAAGGCCTACACACGCCAAGTTATGGACGAATACGCCAAGAATTTCGACAAAGGATTGAAAGGGGAAAACTTGATGTATTACGCCAAGATACACCACAACAGAGAAGATAAAGAAGGGATGCACGCCCATGTGATTGTAAGCCGGAAGGACAAAGAAAACCGCATTAAACTAAGCCCGAAAACAAACCATCGGAGTGCCGGCAGATCCGGAACTGTCCGGAGTGGTTTTGATCGGACCGATTTTTTTAAAAAATGCGAGGATGAATTTGATAAGAAATTCAGCTATGAAAGGCAGTACAGCCAAAGTTTCGAGTATCAAAATGCCATGAAAAACGGCACTTTTAAAGAGAAAGAACAGGCAGTAAAACAGGCCGAAACCACACCAAACAAAACACTCCTGCAGGAATTGAAGCAAGAACAATTCAGAGAAGAGCAAAGGACGAACCAGGAACAAAGCCAGGCTAAAGAAGTAACCAGGGCAAATAAGCCATCAAAAGGCCGAGGAATAGGAATGTAATTTTTCCCTTATGCCTCATTCTTTTACAAATTCGGTAAAGTTTGACCAGTCCTCTACTCTGAATGCCCTGATGTCACGGACGGAATTTTTAAACCAGTCAATTTTTTTCAAGGCATCGATAGCCCTAAACAGATTAGCCATGTCACTATTTTCGCATAAATAAACACTTCCCTGTGTGTTGTAAAACTCATATTTGCGAAGCTCTGTTTTTAT
>JAYELD010000002.1 GCA_034717215.1 Caldisericota bacterium | reverse complement strand
CAATTATTAAACATAGTGCTTTACTTTTTATAATAATTCTTGTATCTTAAAGGACTATTGCGGGTTCGATGAATCGAACCCCTGCCGCACCCCCACCTTAATCCTCCCCCCTCAAGGGGGAGGAGATACTGGATTCCCTCTTTCGAGGGAATGACATATTTTTTATTTCCCTTTTTGCCAGAATTCGAGGAAGAAGGCCACGAACACGCCCACAAATAGCCCGAGCACTCCGGCAATTAAGATATTTAGCTTTTTATTTGGTTTTATGGGATATTTAGGTTCATAAGCCAGGCTGGCAATCTTTACCAGTCCTGATTCTGTAGCTACAGCAATTTTAACTTCCTCATTTTTTTGAGAAAGAACATTATAAACTCCTTTTGCAGTGTTATATTCTCTCTCCAAACGCGATTGAGTTAATTTCTCTTGAGCTAATTCTTGCTTCAGATTTTCAATTCTTTTCCAGTAATCATCAATATTCTCTTTTAATTGTTTTTCTTCTGCTTGTAAAGTTTTCTGCATAATAGTTGATTCAATTAATTGTTTTTGAAGACTTAGATATTCAGGATTAGTAAAGCGAGCAATTTTTTGCTGGTTTTCAGGGGTTGCAGTAGCAATTTCTATTTCCTTCATTTTGTTAGCAAGCATAATATAGGTACTCTCCAATACTTCTTTCTCTCTTTCTAAGTTAGATAATTTTAACCTTTCAATAGCAAATTCTTTCTTATCTTTGTCTAATTCATTTTCTAATATACCGATATTTTCAACTATTTGAGCCATTTCTGTTTGATAGGTCTCTAAATTAATTTCAGAATTAATTATTCTCCCTTCAAGACTTATATACAAAGAATTTAATTCTTCACTTTTTAATTTTAAATTTTTTAATAATAATGCTTCTTCCTCGCTTATTTCCGAAATCAATTGACTTAAGGAAGCATCATCATAAATAGTTTTAGTTAAAATAAAAGTTTTTTCTTGTTCGTTTAATTGTGCTTTCGCTGCCCCAATCTTTGCTTTTTCCTGTTCTATTGATACTTTAAGATTAATGAGTCTGTTGTTAAAATTTATTATTTGGTTTGCCTTGCTCGTAATCTCTTTTTCTAACAAAGAAATTCTACTTTCTTGATTAAAGATTTTTAACTCATCTTCTTTAGCTTGAAGATTTTTTCTAGATAAATTTAGTTGGCTTTCAATAAAATCTTTTGCTTCGACAAATTTCATTCCTTCAGTAAGTCTATCTATATTAGATGAGGAAATAAGTTTTTCTTGTAAAATCATTTGACTTTTGATTTCTTCTATCTTTGCTTTTTCACTTTCAGCACTAATTTTTACATCAGCCAGTCTTGATTCATTCGCCATAATTTTGTCGAGTTTCACAGTAACTTCTTTATCCATGGCATCAATCTTGTTGGTTTCATTAAATTCTCGGGTTTCTTCTTCAATCTTAGAAAGATTTTGATTGGAAATTTTTAACTGTTCTTCAATAAACCCTTGAGCTTCTTTGCTCTCCCGTAAATTAAGATCTTTGTTTTTTTCTATAAATAGGGCTGCCCATACGTTGGCTATGTCTTTGGCTAATTTTGGTTCACCAGCTTGTAAATTCATTTTTATAAGATTGGTATTTTTTAATGATTCAATAGTGATCATCCCCTGTAGACTGTCAGGAGAAAATTCATAAGGTGGTTGGTCCAGATTTAATTTCTTTATTACTTCTTCTTCAATTTTTCTATCTTTTATTAAACTTTCATAAGTTGCTAAAGAGACTTCCGGGGTGAATTGAGTTTGTATTTTAGGTTCAAGCTCTACTTGATATTTTGGTTTAGAAATCATTAAGATAGTACTTGCTTCATAGACAGGTTTTAAGTAAAAATAGCTTACCAGGGCAGCAGTAATAACCGCAATTAAAAATATTAAAATAATTACACCTTTTCTTTTTAGTAAGACATTGATGTATTCACGCAAATCAATTTCTTCTTCTTGTATTTCTGTCATTTTAGAAATACCTCCTGTTTTTTAGTTAGCCGGTTACCCAGTTGGCTGGTTTACCGGTTAAGATAAGGATAAAGATTAAGATTGACCGATTGCCGATTGGCCGATTCACCAATTAAAGACGAGTTACAAGTTATATTTCAGCATATAGGGTTTATCGTATAGTATATAAATCAATAAACTAGAAACCTATTACTTGTCACACATTATTCATCATTTATCACTGTATTTTAACTGGCAAACTGGATAACCGGGTAACCGGCAAACCAGCCAACCGGCCAACTGATCCCCTCCCATTATTACGGATTGTCGGTTTCAGTTGGTTGGGTTTTTAATTCTTCTAAGGCGATTTTTTGGATTGTTTCCCGGGCGTATTGGGCTTCCCGGCTGTCCGGGGCAAGCTCAATAATCTTTTTCAGCTCTTCCTGAGCTTCATCTATCTTGTTTTGCCGCAGGTAAGCCCCCGCCAGCCCATAATGGGCATTAACATACTTGGGATTTATCTTAAGAGCATTCTTAAAAGCTATCTCAGCCGGTTTGTATCTCCCCACCCTCATATAATTATTTCCTAAATCAGTATATAGGGGAACCATCGCTCCTTCAGTCTTCTGATAAGTTATCGCCTGTTTTAGTTTGGTTATTCCCTTGTCCAGCTGGCCTTTTTTAAAATAAAGATAGGCTAACCTCGAGGGTAAATCAGGATGGTCCATATATTTTTCTGCTTTCTCAAAATTTTCTATGGCTGGTGTGTAAATGCCTTTTTTGGATATGATCTGTCCGAGATCATAATACATCATCCCGAAATAAGGATTCCATTTTAAGGCTTCTTGAAAATACCTGGCAGCTGTATCGTAATCAGCCTTTTTGGCATACTCAACACCATAAAATTCGTAAACTTGAGAAACAAAGGGGCGAGATACCATTACACAGAGAAATAAAGATAATATTATAATTACCAGATATAAGAGGGGCTTAAATCTATAGATATTGCTTTCTGTTCTGTCGCTTTTATCGCTCTTGGTTTTTGGCCTCTGCCCGGAATGATTTTCAGAATGATTTAGGGAAACGACAAGCCCTATAAACAGCCAGAAAAGTACCAGAGTTGCCGGCAGGTGCAGGGGGAAACCAAAGACAGCATCTATTAAAACTGCAACTACCCCTCCCATTAAGCCAATTGCTATTCCCTGCTTATATTCGTCTTTTAATCTTTTTAGAAGTTTTATTCCGTAATTAAAATAAGTGATGAGGAGCCAGAGAAAGATTCCTAAGCCCAGCATCCCTATCTCTGCTCCAAGCTGGAGATATTCATTGTGCACTTTATCAGCAATTCCATA
>JAYELD010000001.1 GCA_034717215.1 Caldisericota bacterium | reverse complement strand
GGAGGTTTTATTGAAATGGAAGAAAAAGAAATTAGAGAAAAGGTGAAGGCAATTATTAAAGACAAATTAGGTGTGGAGGATGGCAAGATTGTTGATGATGCAAAGTATGTTGATGATTTAGGTGCGGATTCTTTGACTCTTGTAGATATTGCTATGGCATTTGAAGATGATTTTGGAATGAAGATCCCGGATGAAGACATTGAAAAAATTACGTCGGTCAAAGATACTATTCAATACATCAAGGACCATGTAAAATAGCTATGAGAAAAGTTGTCGTAACAGGCTTAGGAATAGTATCTCCTATTGGTATTGGGGTAGATACCTTTTTTGAGGCGCTTCAAAAGGGACAATCTGGTGTTGGTAGGATTTCGCTTTTTGACCCGTCTGATTATTCTGTTCAAATTGCAGGCGAAGTAAAAGATTTTAAGCCTGAGCAATATTTTGATGTAAAAGATGCAAAAAGGCTTGATAGGGTTCAACAGTTTGCTTTTGTTGCTGCAAAAGAAGCGATAGAAAATGCTGATATTATACCAGAAAAAGAAGATCTTGAAAAAATTGGGGTGTATGTCACTTCTGGCGTAGGTGGGTTGCGTTCAATAGAAGAGCAACAGAAAGTACTTATGGAAAGAGGCCCCAGGCGAATAAGTCCATTTCTTATTACTCAATTAATTATTGATGCTATTCCAGCGTACATTGCTATTAAGTATGGTTTCAAGGGTGCAACACTTTCCACAGTAAACGCTTGTGCATCATCTACTCAAACAATTGGTGAGGCGCTTCTCGCCATACAGAGAGGAGATCTTGATGTTATAGTTGCCGGAGGTGCTGATGCAGCGATTACACCACTGGGAGTTGCTGCTTTTGCATCAATGAGGGCGCTCTCAAGGCGTAATGATGCTCCCGAAAAAGCTTGCCGCCCTTTTGATAAAAATAGGGATGGTTTTATTATGGGCGAAGGCGCAGGGATACTTATTCTTGAATCTTTAGAGCATGCAGAAAAACGAGGAGCTCATATTTATGCTGAGCTTTCAGGGTATGCTTCTACAACAGACGCTTACCATATTACAGCACCTGACCCTGAAGTAAAACAGATTAAACGTGTAATGCGGGTTGCTATGCAAAAAGCTGGAGTAACAGAAGTGGATTACATTAACGCGCATGGCACATCCACTCCATTGAATGATAAATACGAAACGAAGGCAATTAAAGAAGTATTTGGTGAAAAGGCATACGATATTTCTGTGACTTCTACCAAGTCTATGATAGGCCATTTATTGGGCGCTTCTGGAGCTGCTGAGTCCGTCGCTACAGTACTTTCAATAGAGAATGGGATTATTTTTCCTACGATAAATTACGAAGAAAAAGATCCTGAGTGTAACTTAAACTATGTACCAAATGAAGCAATAAAGAAAGATGTGAATGTTACTCTTAAAAATTCGCTTGGTTTTGGTGGGCATAACGTTTCATTAATTTTCAAAAAATTTAGGTAGAGAATAAGGCTGACACTTGAATGTGTCAGCCTTATTCTCTTACATCTTAATTATTTTCTAAAATTTTCTTTTATTGCATTTTCTATGAATGTTATTGTATTTTGTTCTTCGACAATAAATTTTTCTCCTGTTCCTCTTTTCTTTATTTCTATTTTGCCGTTCTGTTTAAACGTTCTTCCAACGATAATTTGGAACGGTACGCCTATAAGGTCTGCATCGTTAAATTTTACTCCTGCACTTATGTCATCTCTGTCGTCTATGATTGTTTCTATGTTCTTTTCTTTAAATAGTTTGTATAGTTTTTCTGCTTCATTTTTTATTTCACTATCTGACATATTGAGTGGTATTATTTCTACTGTGAATGGAGCGACGGTTGCAGGCCATTTTATCCCGTATTTATCATTGTATTCCTCTATAACTGCAGCAAGAGTTCTTCCTACTCCTATACCATAACAACCCATGACAAAGTATTTTTCTTTTCCGTCACTATCTAAAAATTTTGCATCCATCTTTTTTGAATATTTTGTCCCGAGCTTAAATGTGTGTCCCACTTCAACTCCTTCATATGTTGTTAGTGGTGTGCCACATTTTGGACAGAGGTCCCCTTCTTTAACCTTTCTTATGTCTGCTACTTTTTCTCCAGCGAAATCTCTTCCAATGTTAACATTTTTAAAATGAAAACCATCTTTATTTGCTCCTGTAGTAAAGTTTTTCAATGCACTTACTTGTCGATCTATTACGATTTTTAGTTTTGTTTTAACCGGCCCTATTGAACCTGTAGATGCTCCCGTAAGTTCTTTCACTTCTTCTTCTGTGGCCTGTCTTATGTGATTTGCGCTGAATAAGTTTTTTAATTTTATTTCGTTCAATCCATCATCTCCTCGTACTAATGCAAGTACAAATTTGTCATCTATTTTGTAGAGAAGCGATTTTACGATATTAGCTTTATCGATGTGTAAGAATTTTGCTACTTCTTCAACGGATTTTGCATTTGGTGTTGCAACTTCTTCTAGAGGTTGTTCTTGTTTGGTGGATAATACATCTTCTTCTTTGGATTTTGCTGCATCAATGTTTGCTGCATAGTCGCAATGCGGGCAGGAGACAAATGTGCTTTCCCCTGCACTGGTAGATTTTACAATGAATTCATGCGAAACTTTTCCTCCAATTGCGCCTGAATCTGCCTCAATAGGGATTGTACTGAGTCCACAACGTTCAAATATTTTTACATATGCGTTAAATATTTTGTTATATGTGTTTTCTAATTCTGCTTCTGATATGTCAAAAGAGTACGCATCTTTCATGATGAATTCCCTTGCTCTCATCACACCAAAACGAGGTCTTATTTCATCTCTGTATTTTGTTTGTATCTGGTAGAATGTTTTTGGAAGCTCTTTGTAAGAGCGGATTTCTCCTCGCGCTAGATCGACTACAGCTTCTTCGTGAGTTGGTCCCAGGCAAAACTCTCTGCCCTTTCTGTCTCTCAATTTAAACATTTCTTCGCCATACAATTCCCATCTTCCTGTTTCATCCCAGATTTCTTTAGGAAGTATAGCCGGAAAGAGAACTTCCTGTGCCCCTGCATTATTCATCTCTTCCCTTATGATTTGTTCTATTTTTTGTAGAGACCTTAACCCCAGTGGTAGGTACGAGTAGATACCAGATGCGATTTTTCTGATAATTCCAGCCTTAAGCATGAGTTTATGGCTCAGGATTTCAGCATCTTGTGGCACTTCCCTTAGTGTTGGCAAGAATAGTTCACTTATTTTCATATTCATTCTCCTTTTTAGTTTTCTTTATTATACATTATTATATAAAATTGTGAATTTTTTAATATTGCGAAAAAATCGCTAATGAATCCTTGTGAAAGTTGCATAAAATAAAAAAACGTGTAAAATTTGCACAGGAGAAAAAATGTTAGCAAAAAGATTAGGAAAATTATTAAAAGATAGAAGATTTACTATTGCTGTTGCAGAATCTCTGACAGGCGGGTTGTTTTCTAAAAGGATTACAGACATTCCCGGAAGTTCCGATTATTTTTT
The DNA here is from genome assembly GCA_034717215.1 of Caldisericota bacterium. Taxonomy (NCBI): domain Bacteria; kingdom Pseudomonadati; phylum Caldisericota; species Caldisericota bacterium. The sequence goes on along the minus strand of JAYELD010000001.1, from coordinate 13,081 downwards.
GGGTGGCATTGTAGCATATGGTTATTTTGCAAAGGAAAAGATATTAAATGTGCCCGAAAGTACATTAAGAAATAGAGGTTTGGTGAGCAAAGAAACAGCTTCTTATCTGGCAAAAAATGTTTCTTTGCTTTTTAATTCTGATATAGGAGTAGGACTTACAGGAGTAGCCGGTCCTTTAAATCAGGAAGACAAGCCAGTTGGTTTAGTTTACATTGCTGTTTTTTACAATGGAAATACTTCTGTTATTGAGGAGCATTTTACTGGTAATAGGGGAAAAATTCGCGCAGAAGCCGTTGATACAGCAATGGAATTAATAATTAGGACAATAGGAGGTTAAAATGAAAATAGGAGTTTTAACAGGAGGAGGAGATTGTCCCGGTTTAAATCCTGCCATAAGGGGAGTTGTTTATAGAGCGCTTAATTACAATGATGAAGTGATAGGTTTTGAAGAGGGATGGAAAGGACCTCTTGAATGCTTAACTCGTTCACTTGACTTAAAAAGTGTTGACGAGATTATAAATTATGGTGGTACAATTTTATTTACATCGCGCACTAATCCCTTTGCTATAGAGAATGGCGCCGAACGAGTTATTGGAAATCTTAAAAAATTTGGGATAGAGGCGCTCATTGCAATTGGAGGCGATGATACACTTGGTGCAGCATCAAAACTGTACAAATTAGGTATGAATGTAGTTGGGGTACCAAAAACGATGGATAATGATCTTAGTGGGACAGACTACACATTTGGATTTGATACTTCAGTGAGCATTGCTGTGGATGCCTTGAATAGATTGAGAGATACTGCGCGTTCTCATCGTAGAATTATAGTACTTGAAGTAATGGGAAGACATACAGGATGGGTAGCTCTGTTTACAGGTATAGCAGGTGGCGCTAATTGGGTACTTCTTCCGGAAGAAAAACCAGATTTTGATGCAATGTGTGAGCATCTTAAAAAAAGTTATAAACGCAAAGGATATGCGCTTGTTGTCGTTTCTGAAGGAACAGAACTTCCTGTTGATTCTGATAGCGAAGTGGATCAGTTTGGACATAAACTTCTTCAGAAGAGAGGTGCAGGTGAGTTTGTGGCCAATCTCATAAAAGAAAAGACAGGCATTTCTACGCGCTCAGCGGTGATTGGGCATATACAGAGAGGCGGTTCTCCTACTATATTTGATAGGATGCTTGGGACTCGTGTAGGAGTAAAGGCGGTAGATATGGTGCATAATGGAGAATTTGGAAAAATGGCGGCAATAGTTAACAACAAAATTGATGCAGTTCCACTGGAACAGGCAGCAGGAAGGCTGAAAATGGTTTCTAATGATTGGCTTAAATTGCTTAAGGTGTTTTTGAAATGAAAAGGATTGCTGTTCTTACTTCAGGAGGTGATGCTCCCGGGATGAACGCTGCCATAAGAAGTGTTGTGCGCGTTGGATATGTACGAGGAGTTGAAGTAATCGGTATTTATCGTGGATATCGAGGATTATTGGAGAAGGATTTTCGCCCGATGCTTCCTCGTGATGTGAGTGGCATTTTAGAAAAGGGCGGGACAGTACTCAAGACGAGTAGAACTCTTGAATTCAAAGAAGAAAAGAAACAATTGAGAGCAATTAAAAATATGAAAGAAAAAGGGATAGAAGGGCTCGTTGTGGTTGGTGGTAATGGATCTCAGGCAGGAAGTCTTGCTCTCTTTAAAAAAGGTTTTCCTACAATGGGCATTGCATCTACTATTGATAATGATTTGTGGGGAACGGATTATACAATCGGCTTTGATACAGCTGTCAATACTGCAATTGATGCAATTGATAAAATAAGGGATACGGCAGAATCGCATGATCGTACTTTTATTGTAGAAGTTATGGGGAGAGATGCTGGGTTTATTGCTATGGATGCTGGTATTGCTGGTGGTGCAGACATTATTCTTGTGCCAGAAGTAAAATTTAATATTAATGAGATTGTAGATGACATTAAAAATGGAATGAAGAAGAAAAAGATGCATCATCTTATCGTGTGTGCTGAAGGGGCAATTCATGCAAGAGATCTTGAAAAAATAATTCAGGAGCATGTTGATATTGATACGAGAGTTGCAGTACTTGGACATATTCAGCGAGGTGGTTCTCCTACTCGTTTTGATAGGCTTCTTGCTTCCGCATTAGGAGAAAAGGCGGTAAATGCTCTGCTTGATAAGGAAAAGGGTAAAGTTGTTGGAATAAAGGGCAATAAAATTGTTCTAATATCGTTAGAGCAGGCGATAACAAGAAAAAAGAAATTAAACTCAAAATTATACAAGCTTGCAAAGGAGTTATCTGTTTAAGATGAATAGCGTAAAAAAATTTTTTCAATCGATAAGATTTCAGCTAACTACTGTCCTGGTGGTTTTTGTCATTGTATCAATGGTTTTTATCACTTCTATGGTCGTAAGAAATGTAGAAAGCGAGATTTTTAATGTCGAAACAAAAAGACTGGAGATTGCTACAAATCAACTAGCGGAAAGATATCAAAAGATGTATGATGGTGTTGCCTGGCAATATGATTTTGGCCATCTTACTATTGACGAACAGAAGCTTTATATCACAAAATTTCTTAAGCCTTTATTTGAAGAGTATTTTGATGAGTATCGGAAGAATTTCCCGGAGCTTGAATTTGGTTATTATATTCCTCCAATAAATGATGAAATTGTATATATGGGGATAGATCAATATAGACTTGATAAAAAACTTACTATTATAAAATATGTTACGACAAAAAAAATGGCAGAAGGTTATATCTTTGTAGATGAGCCATATTCTATCATTATGGGGCCTGTTGAAGATATAAAGATGGAAGCAAATAAAGTGACTGTTTATTCAGCAATTTTAGCTGCAATTTTTATATTGTTGATTTCATCAATGTTTACAAGCAAAATTGTAAGAATTAATAGGGGGTTAAAAGTCTTAGAAAAAAATTTGGATTTTAGATTTTCTAGCTTTGGAGGAGAAATAGGGGCCATTGCTAGTTCTATTAACAGCATGGCTGAAAGTTTGAAGAGAAATATCGAAGAAGCTCAGCGTAATGAATCGCTTAGAACTCTGGGAATGTTCACTGCGGGTGTGGTGCACGAGATTCGTAACCCCCTTACTTCTATAAAGGGTTTTGCACAGATTCTTGAGAAGAAACTGCAGGGGAAAAATGAAGAAAAATATGTGAAACCAATTTTAAGAGAAACATATAGATTAAGCAAAATTGTGCAGGACCTTTTGAATTACGGCAGGCCATCTCCACTTAAGAAAATGAAATTTAATATTTCTACTTTTATTGACGAAATTATTTCAATGGGTAAGCAGTATGTAACGGATAAAGAAGTTGAGTTTATTAATAATTGTCAGGCAGAAATAATAGAGGCAGATGAAAAGAAGTGCAAAGAATTGTTTCTTAATCTTGTGATTAATTCAGTGGAATCCATGGGGGATAAAGGAAAGCTGATTGTTAGTTCTGCAAGAAAGGAGCAGTTCCTGGAAATTTCCATCCGCGATACGGGTGCAGGAATGGATAAAGATCAGCTGGAACATATCTTTGTGCCGTTCTATACTACAAAAGCAGAAGGAACAGGTTTGGGTCTTGCTATTGCTTATCGAGTAGCTAAGGAGCATGGTGGTAAAATAAGTGTTAAGAGTGAAAAAAACAAAGGTACTACATTTCATATTTATTTACCTATAGGAGATACAAGAAATGGAGCTTAAAAAATATGTAATTTTAATTGCGGACGATGAAGAGGATGTAAGGGCTCTTCTTACTGAAGTACTTGATGAAGAGAACTATACTGTTGTAACAGTAGATAATGGACAAAAGGCAGTTGACTTTGTAGCAAAAAGTTCTCCGGATTGCGTTCTGTTAGATGTAAGAATGCCAGTTATGGATGGAATGGAAGCGTTTTTAAAGATCAGAGAAATATTCCCCGATCTCCCTGTGATTTTTATTACTGCTTATGGAAGTTCTGATTTGGCAATCAAGGCAATGAAGAAAGGTGCTTATGATTATCTCACAAAGCCATTTGATATTGAAGAGGTAAAAATAAAAGTTAGAAAAGCCATAGAATTAAAAGAATTATCATCAAGTTTGGAAAAAGTTAAGTCAGGCAATAATTATAAACAGGACGAGGTAGTGGGAGAATCTTCTGAAATGCAAAAAGTTTATAAGGATATCGGGCGTGTAGCCGATTCGGATGTTACTGTACTAATTCGTGGTGAAAGTGGAACAGGGAAAGAATTAGTAGCGAAAGCAATTTACTTCCATAGCAACAGAAAAAATAAACCATTTGTAGTGGTAAATTGTGCTGCAATTCCCGAAAGCTTGTTGGAATCAGAGCTTTTTGGCCATGAAAAAGGGGCATTTACGGATGCTATTGCAAGGCATATTGGCAAATTTGAGCAAGCGGAAAATGGAACAATTTTTCTTGATGAAATAGGAGATATGGGGCTTGCTCTTCAGGCAAAGCTGCTTAGGGTGCTTCAAGAAAAGACGTTTGAGCGCATTGGAGGAAAGGAAACAATTGTTTCACAAGCGAGAATATTAGCAGCAACAAATCGAAATCTTGAAGAGCTTGTGAAGGAAGATAAATTTCGAGAAGATCTGTACTACAGATTAAATGTTGTTGCAATTAATGTACCTCTTCTAAGGGAAAGAAAGGTAGATATACCTTTACTAGTGGACTATTTTGTTTCTAAATTCTCAAAAAAGTATGGCAAAATAGTTCAAGGAGTTTCTGATGATGTGATGAGATTGTTTATGGATTATGATTGGCCTGGGAATGTAAGAGAGCTGGAAAATGCTATTGCCAGGGGAGTGATTATTACGTCTGCTCCCCTTATAATGATGGACCATCTTCCTCCAGAGCTAGCACAGAAAGCCGGAGAAAAAACGAGCGTTACAACAATCACGCAAAAGAAAAGTAGCAATACTGTTGTCCCTCTTCCAGAGGCTATTGCCGAGATAGAAAAAGAGATGATTGTGAGAGCTATCAAAAAGGCCAGCGGCAACAAAACGAAAGCGGCTAAAATGTTGGGCATATCAAGAAAATCTCTTTTTAACAAAATAAGGGGTTATAAGATTGATTTAGATAACGGCTCATCTGATCAATAGTACAACAGCAATGTCTGGTTAAGAATTTGGATTTCTTAAAGTTTATTTTGATTTTTTATCTAAAAATTTTTAATTAATTAATCGAGGAGGAGTTATGGATGCTGTACGGAAAGAAATTGAATCTTTAAAAGACGAAGTTATTAAATTACGAAGAGATTTTCATATGCATCCTGAATTAGCATTTAAGGAAAAGAGGACTGCAAAGATTGTTGAGAATTATCTAAAGGCGTGTGGCCTGGAAGTTAAAAGTGGCATTGCAAAAACAGGAGTTGTTGGCATTATTAGAGGAAAAGAAAAAGGCAAAACAATTCTTTTAAGGGCGGATATGGATGCTTTGCCAATAGAGGAAATGAGTAAAATTTCCTATAAATCTGTGAATAAAGGCGTGATGCATGCTTGTGGTCATGATGCTCATACTGCTATGCTTCTTGTCGCTGCCAAAATTCTTTCACATCATAAAGGGGCAATTAAAGGGAATATAAAATTTGTATTTCAGCCGTCTGAGGAAAAAGATCCAGGTGGTGCTGCAAAAATGATCAATGAAGGCGTCCTGGAAAAACCACATGTGGACAGAGCGTATGGATTGCATCTTGGGAATATGTTTTCTTGTGGTGTAGTTGCCATTAAATCCGGCATTTTTACCGCTCAAGCGGATAGATTCTCTGTACGGATAACAGGAAAAGGCGGACATGGTGCTTACCCTCATACATCTGTTGACCCGGTATTGATTGCGTCTCATACTGTTGTTGCCTTGCAGGCAATTGTTGCAAGAGAAATTGACCCACTTCAATCAGCCGTACTTACTGTTGGCAAAATATCTTCTGGTGATACATTTAATGTAATTCCGGAATATGCTGAACTTTTGGGTACTGTACGAACACTCGACCCTAAAGTTGCTCGCACAGTTTCTAAAAAAATTGAGCAAATATCAAAAGGTGTGGCAAAAGCATTTAGAGGGACTGCTGAACTGTCTTACCATTTTGGTTATCCGCCTATTATAAATGATTCTAGCGAAACAGAATTTGTGCAAACTATTGCAAAAGATGTTGTCGGAAAGGACAAAATCATTGAGACTCCCACTTCCATGGGAGGAGAAGATATGTCCTATTTCCTTAAAAAAGTTCCTGGTGTCTTTTTTTGGCTTGGCTCGCAGAACAAGAAGAAAGGCCTTGATAAACCGCATCATTCCGCTTATTTTAACATCGATGAGGAGGTACTTCCCATTGGCGTAGAAATGCATGTAAGAATTGCTCTTGACGCGTTGAATCGTATTTAAGAGAAGCATTAATTTCCTTCAAGATAGTTTTTAATAATATTTTGTGTGACAAAAAGTTGCCTTAGATATTTTTGAATTTTTAGGATTTCTTTATCTAACTATTTGGTGGAGATGAGGGGATTTGAACCCCTGGCCTCATGGATGCAAACCACGCGCTCTCCCGCTGAGCTACACCCCCACACTTAATTGGTGGGCCTCTCTGGATTCGAACCAGAGACCTCGTCCTTATCAGGGACGCGCTCTAACCAACTGAGCTAGAGGCCCAACTACAGGAGTATTGTAAAAGAAGTTTAGTTTTTGTCAAGAGTTTAGGTGGTTTGATTCTCTTTTTTTGTTAGAGTAGGGCAGTGAAAGAAACCGGTTAGTCCACATCCTTCACATGTTCCATTTCTACAGTCGTCTGTTGTTTTTCCTTCCATTGCTTTTTTATATTCCCTGAGGAGAAAATCTTTAGAAACGCCACAGGATATGTGTTCCCACGGCAAAACTATGTCGAGGGGTATCTTTGAAGTATAATCATTAGGATTTATGTTTTCCTTATGAAATGCACTTTCCCAGAGGGAAAGGTTAAAATGTTCTTCCCATCCATCCATCTTTGCTCCATTTTTCCAGGCAGTTTCAACAACTTTAGAGAGATTTTTGTCGCCTCTTCCTAAAATTGTTTCAATATAGTTCATTTTAAAGTTGGCAAAGTTTACTTTAAACTGTTTTCCTTTGAGCCCTTCTTTTATTATTTTGGCTTTTCTGTATAAATCATTTATTGTGTCAAATTTTTCCCATTGGAATGCTGTATTTGGCTGTGGCATAAATGGGTTGATGCTGAGGTGGATGGAAAGTTGCTTTTGTGTTGTTTTGTGTTTTTTTGCATAGGAATAAATCCTTCTGACAAGATTGGGAATTGCTATGATATCCTCTTCAGTTTCTGTTGGAAGGCCTATAATAAAGTATAGTTTGATTGTGTGAAAATTAAGTGAAGACACAGTTTTAACGGTGGTAAATATATCTTTTTCATTTATTGTTTTGTTGATTACATTTCTCAATTGTTCAGTTGCAGCTTCTATAGCAAATGTAATTGTGTGGACTCTTTGACTGACAATCATTTTTCCGAGAGCTGCCGGAAATTTGTCGACGCGTAAGGATGGCACAGCAATGGATACATGGTATTTTTCTACAAGTTCTTTTGCCAGTATTATTAATTCGTCAAGTTGAGAGTAGTCGCTACTGCTTAAAGAGAGAAATGTCAGTTCTTCATACCCGGTGTTTTTTAATATTTCTTCTGCTTCATATTTGATTTGTTTTATACTTTTTTCTCTTACAGGCCGGTATACGATGCCTGCCTGACAGAATCTGCAGCCTCTCGTGCAGCCTCTGAAAAGCTCCACATTAGCTTTGTCCAGTACTGTTTTTCCAGATGGCACAATTGGTTTTATAAGAGCAGATACATTGTTCAAATCCGGGACAATATCTTTTATGTTGATATTTTTATTCTCTTTTGCTTTATTGTTTTTTGGATATGTTCTCGGTACGTAGACACTGTTTATTTCAGATAATGTTTGCAATAGTTCAGCTTTATTTTTTCTATCCCATTGTTTGAATTGTTCTACAATTTTAGGTATTTGATATTCTCCTTCTCCTAAGCAGAAAAAATCGATGAAATCAGACATGGGTTCAGGATTATATACAGAGGTGCCTCCTGCAAATACTATTGGATATTTCCTTTTATTTGAATGTACGTTAACGTGCGATAAATCTAAGATGTTTAGTATGTTTGTGTAATCCATGCATGTTTGCACGCTAAATGCGACGAGGTCGAAATCTTTTATTGGCGTATGTGATTCAAGTGTGAAGAGAGGAAAATTGTTTTTTCGTAAATAAGATTCAAAATCTGGTAGTGGCGCAAAAGCCCTTTCTGTAACGACAGCAGGCATACTGTTCATTAGATGGTATAGAATTTTGAATCCCAATGAAGACATTCCTATTTCATACAAATTTGGGTATATGAATGCTATCTTTATTTTTTCATTATGTGTTTTGTGTATGCTGTTTAATTCATTTCCAAAGTATGAATATGGTTTTTTAAATTGTAGCAGATATTTATCTTTCATATTGAAATATTCATATCCTCTCTGTATACATAAATATTCATTACTAACCCAATAGCAATAAAATTAACCAGTGTCGAACTTCCGCCAAAGCTTATAAACGGTAGCGGGATACCAGTTACCGGGGTTATGCCAATGCACATTCCTATATTTATGAATATTTGGGTAATAAACATTATAAATATACCTACTATGATGTATTTGCCGAAAGGGTTGTTTACGGATTTATATGCTTTTATCATAAAAAGAAAAAGCGCGATATATAGTAAAAGTAGTATAGATGCTCCAATGAAGCCTCCCATTTCGCCAATGGCTGAGAAAATAAAATCTGCATATTGAACTGGCACAAAATGTAAGCTCGTTTGTGTACTTCCAAACCATTTTCCTGATATTTTTCCAGAACCTATTGCAATTATAGATTGAATGACATTATATCCACTTCCGAGTGGGTCCATTTGTGGATTTAGAAAGGTGATAATTCTTTCTCTTTGATACGGCTTGAGTAATTCAAAGAAAAAAGGTATGGATATAATCGAGAATGCGGCAATAGAAAAGAAGTATTTTAAATTAAGAGAGAATAATAGTATGGCAAAATAGATGATAAGAATAACAATAGTTGTTCCCAAATCCGGTTGCTTCAATATAAAGAAGGCTGGAAGCAAAAAACCCGCAGTTGATAAAATAAATTTTTTTATATCACTTTGATCTCGTGAAAGAATATATGATAGGCATAAAATAAGTATAATTTTTTCAAATTCGGAAGGTTGAATAGTAAAAATTTTGAATGAAATCCATCTTTGTGCTCCATAAGCGCCTTTCCCGACGAGGACTACGGCAATGAGAGCCCCTATTCCTATGAAGTATATTGTCCATATGAAATATTTTAAACTTCTGAAATCAAAAAGGAGTATGACATATAATGTTATAAATCCGATCAGGATGTAAATTAGTTGTTTTTTAACTAGCAATGTATTTGTACTGGTAAAATGTAATGAGAATATTGAAATAAATGATAAAGAAATTAATATTAGCAGTAAAAATATGGGAATTTTTCTCACTTATTCCCCCTTTTTACTTCCCCTAACAGAATGGTTGTTTCTAGAATTATTTTTTTGTCTTTTCTTTTTATTGTCAGATGGATATGTTTTTTATTGATATCTAAATATTCATTTATTACACTCAAAATTTCCTCTTTAAGAATTGCATGAGAAAGGAGATTTGATTTTTGTGTTTCTGTATCCAGGAAATTCTATTGACTTATCGTTTACCATTTTTTCTTAAATAGATTCAAAAAACTTTTCTTTTTTTTGAGGTCGAGAAACGAGATGTCCTCACCTTCAATTCTTTTTGCTGTATTTTGAAAGGCTTTTGCTGTTGGATTATTCTTATGCAGAACGAGAATTTCACCTTTATTTGTAAATTCCATTACCTGGGGATCTTCGGGTATAATCCCTATTAAATCAATTCCAAGCACATCTACGATGCTTTCTGCATCGAGTATTTTTTTTCTTTTGACAAGTTCGGGATTATGTCGGTTTATTATTAAAGATGTGCCGTCTATACCTCTATTTTCTAACAGTCCAATTACTCTATCTGCATCTCTTATTGAGGAAACATCAGGAGTTACTACGACGAGTGCTTCATCTGCAGAGGTTATAGCCGAATCAAATCCATGTTCGATGCCTGCCGGAGAATCAACAAGTACATAATCGAAACTTCCTTTTATTGCTCTTATTATTTCGCATATTTTATCTATATCTATATCATCTTTTGTATGTATTTGGGACGCAGGAAGAAGAAATAAAGAGTTATTAAGATGTTTATCTCTTACCAATGCTTGTACGATTTTGCATCTACCCTTTGCTACGTCTATTATGTTATATACGATTTTATTCTCCAGTCCCATTACAACATCTAGGTTTCTCAGTCCAATATCCATGTCTACCAAAACAACTTTTTTCTTGAGTTTTACAAGGGATGCTCCAAGGTTTGCTGTGATTGTTGTTTTTCCAACTCCTCCTTTACCAGATGTTATAACTATTGCTCTTCCCATTATTATTTTCTCCTCAAAGATTTTTTCTCCCCAAGTATTTTTATCACAATTTTTCCATTTACAACCTGCGCAATTCTTGGTTTTCTGTAGGTTTTTTTGACAAATCTTTCATCGAATTGTATGCCATTAATAGTCATACGCAATGGTTGGAATCCAAGAGAAACGATATGATCCCCGGCACTTACTATACCTCTTATGATGCCAAAGATATATACATTTTTAGTTGTGTTTATTTCCGCACCTTCATTGACATCTCCCAGTATTACAACATTGCCTTGAGAGTTAACGCATTGCCCGGATCTTAACGTTTGTTGTATTACAACGGCTTCTTTATTTTCAGGAACTACTTCTAATTCTTCTTTTTTGTGAAGTTCTATACCACCTTTCAGTTTGAATTCAACTCCAAAGTTTTGAAACAACTCTTTCACTAAATTTATTTCGCTTTCTCCAAGAAGTACTCCGTTTGGATCAACGGTAACTGCACCTCCGGAAAAAAATGTTTTTCTTTCCTCCAGAATTCCTTTGAGAAATTCAAGTATTTCGTGAAATTGAGCATTTGGGTTAAGCACCATTGCAATGCCTTCTCCTGTTCCTCTAAATAAAGCTGGCTTTTCCATATCATCCTCCTATTTACTTTTTATACTAAAAAATTTTTTAAGCAAGTCTGACATAAGCGGTGCAAGTGAGTGGCTGGATGTAAAATCAGAATGCTCGAAGAAAAGTAATCCCACTATCTGTGGTTCTTCGCGTGGCGCAAATGTAATAAGCCAGTGGTTTACCTTAGTTTCCCCTACTTCTGCTGTTCCTGTTTTAGCACAGACCTCTCCTCCATAAGCGCTTAATATTTTCATATCTGATTTATTTGCTAATGCTTCCATTCCATCTCTTACAGTATCTAAAATTTTAATGTTAATGTCTATTTTTCTCAGTATACTATTAGTAAATTCTTTAACAATGCTTCCTTCCTGAGAAGTTGCCTTTAAAAAACAATGAGGCGTGTATTCAATATCATTTTTAGCAATACCACTATACATTATAGCCATTTGTAGCGGAGTAACAAGTAGGTACCCTTGGCCGATGGAAAGATTAGCTGTGTCCCCAGGATACCAGTTTTCACCTATATTTTCTTGCTTCCATTGAGTGGAAGGCACCAATCCTGTATTTTCTGTCGGAAGATCTATCCATGTTTTATCTCCTAGGCCAAAGAGTTTTGCATATTTTGTAATTTTTTCTACTCCCGTTTCTAATCCAACTGTATAGAAAAACACGTCGCTTGAATTTGCAATAGCTTGTACTGGATTTTGATATCCGAAGGCGGAGGGATAGATCCAATCTTTAAATCTTCTGTTTCCCACAACAATTGAGTTTCTACAATAAATAACAGACTTTGTAGTAATAATCTCTTCATTTAGAGCTGAAATAAGCGTTATAGGTTTAAATGTTGAGCCGGGTGGATATTGACCCTGGACGGCCCTATTAATAAATGCATTTTCAGCATAGAGTTTGTCTATCGCTTGCTGGCTAATTCCTGATACAAATAGATTTGGATCAAAGGACGGGCGTGATACCATAGCAAGAATTTCTCCGTTATTGGGATCGATTGCGATACCAACACCTTTTCTGTCTCCTATAATGTTTTCTAACTCTTCTTGTAGCATTATATCAATAGTTAGGTAAATATCATTCCCTGGTTCAGATGGTATACTATCCAATACATCTCGGATTCTTCCGGATACATCTACTTGTACTACCTTTTTTCCTTTTTTCCCTCTTAAAAGTTTTTCGTATTTGGCTTCTATCCCCTGCTTGCCTATTATAAAATTGTGACCGTAGAAACTATCTTTTTCTAAGTCTTCTTTCGTTGGGGATCCAATGAAACCTATAATCGGTGCTGCAATATTTTTAAATGGGTAATATCTCTTGCTTGTGGTACTAACTGTTATTCCAGGAAGCTCAAATAAGTGTTCTTCTATCTGTATTACTTCTTTTTCTGTTAGTCCCCTTTTTATTTTTATATGAGCGTAAGTCGGTAAATTAGCTTTTTCGATAATATTTTCGATATCTTGTTTGTCCATTTCTATTACGGAAGAAAGAAAAATTAATTCCCTATCTTTGTCCTGCAGGTCTTCTATGACTATTTCAAGATCATATGAAGGAAGATTTTCTGCAAGAACTATTCCATTTCTATCTAAAATTTTCCCTCGAACAGGTTGTAGATCCTCCATTCTTACACTGTTATATCTAGATTGCTCAAGGTAAGAATCTCCCTTTAAAACTTGTAGGTATAGCAATCGTGACAGTAAAATAATAATAAGTGTAATAATAATTGTATAAAGGAGTTTTTCTTTTGATTTTTCGCTAAGCTTTTTCATAATCGATCCTCTTGCTGGCATTATTTAGCAACCAGTAGGTGGCAAATGCTGCAATTTCAGTAAAGAGTATGTAGTAAAAGGTTTCATTTATATTTTTATTTATCATTACGAATGGAATAAAGCACAACGGGACTAGTATAAGCTGTAGTGCTAATTTTTTAAT